>NZ_BAAILP010000272.1:71089-72504 GCF_054589055.1 Novosphingobium sp. 11B
GCGGGCGACCGTCCGGGCTACGAAGAGGCGATCCGCGCGCTCTATTCGGGGGATCGGGAGAATTTCGATGCCCTGTGCGTGCTGTGGCCGACCCCCATCGCGGATCACGCGCGGTTGCTCGCATGGCCGAAGGAAGCATGATGCCGCACGGATGGATCATTCTCGACAAGCCGCTGGGCCTCGGTTCGACGCAAGCCGTGGCGGCGGTGAAGCGCAATTTGCGCGAGGCCGGGTACGGCAAGAAGGTGAAGGTGGGCCACGGCGGCACGCTTGACCCGCTGGCGACGGGGATTCTCCCGGTGGCGCTGGGCGAGGCGACCAAGCTGGCGGGCCGGATGCTCGATGCCACCAAGGCTTATGAGTTCACGGTGAAGTTCGGCGAGGAAACCGACACGCTCGACCTCGAAGGCGCGGTGATCGCGACCAGCGACGTGCGCCCCTCGCGCGGGGATGTGGAGGCGGTGCTGCCGCGCTTCACCGGGCCGATCGAGCAGGTGCCGCCTGCCTACTCGGCGCTCAAGGTCGATGGCGAGCGGGCCTACGATCTGGCGCGCGCCGGGGTGGATGTGCAGCTCAAGACGCGCAGCGTGACCGTGTTCGACCTGCAACTGCTGAATTTCGATCCCGAAGCGGGCGCGACACTGCTGGCCACGGTTTCCAAGGGCACGTATATCCGCAGCCTCGCGCGGGACATTGCGCAGGCGCTCGGAAGCTGCGGCACCGTCACCATGCTGCGCCGGACCAAGGCGGGGCCGTTCGACCTGTCCCACGCGATTTCGCTGGACAAATTGAACGAATTCGGTAAGGGCGCGCCTCTTGAGCAGATACTCTTGCCGCTGGAGGCGGGGCTGGACGACATCCCGGCCCTGAACCTCGACCCGGAGCAGGCAAGGGCGGTCCGTCAGGGCCGCGTTCTCACCGGAATGCCCCATGAAGACGGGCTATACTGCGCGTACGAGGGCACCGTCCCCGTCGCTTTGGTACAGCTTACGGACCGCGAGGCCCGCGTCGTTCGGGGGTTCAATCTATCCGATGTCGCGGAGTAAATGAAATGTCGGTTACCGCTGAAAAGAAGCAGGACATCATCACGGACAACGCTCGCGTCGCTGGCGACACGGGCAGCCCGGAAGTCCAGGTTGCGATCCTCACCGAGCGCATCAAGAACCTGACCGAGCACTTCAAGGCTCACCACAAGGATAACCACTCGCGTCGCGGTCTGCTGGCCATGGTCAACAAGCGCCGCTCGTTGCTGGACTATCTGAAGAAGAAGGATGTAGCGCGTTACAACTCGCTCATCCAGAAGCTCGGTCTGCGTAAGTAAGAACCGAGACGACGGCCCGCCTCGGCGGGCCGTTTTGCATTTGTCATATACGATGTGGTATGTGCCAGCCGCCCGTCATCCCAGCGAAAGCTGG
>NZ_BAAILP010000272.1:72607-83613 GCF_054589055.1 Novosphingobium sp. 11B
GCGCGTCTAAAGACAGCCACCGGTCCCAGCCTTCGCTGGGATGACGGGGGAACGAAATAACCGGGCATCCTCGCAATTCGGCGCAGGCAGCCCAGGGGCGACGAAAAAGCCCCGCACCGGACCGGGACGGTATCCCCGGCAGTAAGCCCCGCATGGCAATAGGGCCGCGCGGGTCAAGGAAATCGAAAATGTTCGACGTAAAGACCGTAAGCATGGAGTGGGGCGGCAAGACCCTCACCCTCGAAACCGGCCGCATCGCCCGTCAGGCCGACGGCGCCGTCCTCGCAACCTACGGCGAGACCGTGGTGCTCTGCGCGGTGACCGCCGCGAAGTCGGTGAAGGAAGGCCAGGACTTCTTCCCGCTGACCGTCCACTACCAGGAAAAGTATTCGGCCGCGGGCCGCATCCCCGGTGGCTTCTTCAAGCGTGAGCGCGGCGCGACCGAAAAGGAAACGCTGACCAGCCGCCTGATCGACCGTCCGGTCCGCCCGCTGTTCCCCGAAGGTTTCTACAACGAAATCAACGTCATCGCCCAGGTCCTGAGCTATGACGGCGAGACCGAGGCCGACATCGTCGCGATGATCGCCGCTTCGGCCGCGCTGACCATCTCGGGCGTGCCCTTCATGGGCCCGATCGGCGCCGCGCGCGTCGGCTTCGTCGACGGCGAGTACACGCTGAACCCGAAGCAGACCGCTGCTCTCACCGACGGCCGCCTCGATCTCGTCGTCGCCGCCACCGGCGACGCCGTGATGATGGTGGAATCGGAAGCCAAGGAGCTGACCGAGGAAGAGATGCTAGGTGCCGTCGTGTTCGCGCATGACGAGATCAAGAAGGTCGTCAACCTCATCATCGACCTGGCGGAAAAGGCCGCCAAGGAGCCTTGGGACATCGACCTGTCGGACAACACTGCCGACATCAAGGCGAAGCTCAAGAAGGCCGTCGGCAAGGACGTCACCGCAGCCTACAAGCTGACCGACAAGTCGGCCCGCTCCAACGCCCTCAACGCCGCGCGCGCCAAGGCCAAGGAAGCGTTCGCGGGCGAAACCCCGCAGCTCCAGATGGTCGCGATCAAGACCATGAAGAAGCTGGAAGCCGACATCGTTCGCGGCGCCATCCTCAAGGACGGCAAGCGCATCGACGGCCGTACGCTGGAGCAGGTTCGTCCGATCGAGGCGATCGTCGGCTTCCTGCCGCGCACCCACGGTTCGGCGCTGTTCACCCGCGGTGAAACGCAGTCGATCTGCACCACCACGCTGGGCACCAAGGACGCCGAGCAGATGATCGACGGCCTCGAGGGCCTGTCGTACTCGTCGTTCATGCTGCACTACAACTTCCCGCCCTACTCGGTCGGTGAAGTGGGCCGCTTCGGCGCCCCGGGCCGCCGCGAAGTCGGTCACGGCAAGCTGGCATGGCGCGCGCTGCACCCGGTGCTGCCCGCCAAGGAAGACTTCCCCTACACGATCCGCGTTCTCTCGGACATCACCGAGTCGAACGGTTCGTCCTCGATGGCCACCGTCTGCGGCGGTTCGCTGTCGATGATGGACGCCGGCGTGCCGCTCGTTCGCCCGGTTTCGGGCATCGCCATGGGCCTGATCCTGGAAGGCAAGGACTTCGCCGTCCTGTCCGACATCCTGGGTGACGAAGATCACCTCGGCGACATGGACTTCAAGGTCGCGGGCACCGAAGTCGGCATCACCACGATGCAGATGGACATCAAGATCGCGGGCATCACGCGCGAGATCATGGCCAAGGCTCTGGAGCAGGCCAAGGCCGGCCGCGCCCACATCCTGGGCGAGATGACCAAGGCTCTCGGCTCGTCGCGCACCGAACTGTCGGCGCACGCACCGCGCATCGAGACGATCCAGATCGACAAGTCGAAGATCCGTGACGTCATCGGCACCGGCGGCAAGGTCATCCGCGAGATCGTCGCCGAGACCGGCGCCAAGGTCGACATCGACGACGAAGGCGTGATCAAGATCTCGTCCTCGGACATCGCGCAGATCGAGGCCGCCAAGAAGTGGATCCTCGGCATCGTCGAGGAAGCGGAAGTCGGCAAGGTCTATCAGGGCAAGGTCGTCAACATCGTCGACTTCGGCGCCTTCGTGAACTTCATGGGCGGCAAGGACGGCCTCGTCCACGTCTCCGAAATGAAGAACGAGCGCGTGGAAAAGCCCACCGACGTCGTCAAGGAAGGCCAGGAGGTCTACGTCAAGGTCCTCGAGATCGACCAGCGCGGCAAGGTTCGCCTGTCGATGCGCGTTGTCGATCAGGAAACCGGCGCCGAGCTGGAAGACACCCGCCCGCCCCGCGAACCGCGTGAAGGCGGCGACCGTGGCCCGCGTGGTGGCGGCGATCGCGGCGGTGACCGTCGTGGCCCGCGCCGTGACGGCGGTGGTCGCGGTGGCGATCGCGGTCCCCGTGGTCCGCGCCGCGATGGTGGTGGCGAGGGCGGCAACCCGAACCACATGCCGGCCTTCCTCAAGGAAGACTGATCGGCAGGCCGATCCGCAAGGAAACAGAAAAGGGTCGCGCGAAAGCGCGGCCCTTTTTCTTGTGGCGCGGGATGGTTGTTGTGCTCTGACAGCATTCGTCGTCCCGGACTTGATCCGGGACCGCTGGGTACTCTTGAGGCGATAGCTTGCCGTGGGCCACTGCGGCATGGCGCTGTGGATCAAGATCGCGGAGCGTTGCCAGCGATCCCGGCCCTGGCCGGGATGACGATCGGGGGGAAGTAAGGCGCAGTCCTGGAAAGGCGGCGTCAGCCGCCGGTTGCAGGAGCCTTGGTTCGGCGGGCGGTGATGATCTTCACGTCCTGCTCCAGGATTTGTCCCTTCATCACGCCCTCGCCCTTGGTGGGCGAGCGCGGCAGGTTCCAGAGCGTCTTCACCACCTCCATGCCCGCCGCGACATGGCCGAAGGCGGCGAAGCCCGCGCCGGGGTCTTTGCCGTCGTTGCCGGCGTCGGCATCGAGCGAGGGCATGTCGGAGAGCAGGATCAGGAAGTCGGCCTGCGCCGAGCCGGGCGCGAAGCGGGCCATCGAGATGGTGCCGGTGACGTGCTTGATCCCGGTCTTGCTGTTGGGCTCGTGTGCGACCGGGGGCAGCAGGTTGGCGCCGTTGCGCACGCCGCCCTGCAGAAGGCCCTGGGCCGGGTCGTGATCGAGATGCATGGCGCGGTAGAACACGGCGCCATCCATCTTCTTCGTATCGACGTACTTGAGGAAGTTGGCGGTCGTCAGCGGCGCATGGATCTTGTCGAGCGCGAGGGTGATGACACCCTGCGGCACCGTCAGCGCGACGTAGACGTACTCGGACGGGACTGGAGCAGGTGCCGCAGCCGGGGCGACCGGCGCGGCGTCCTGCGCGAGGGCCGGGGACAGCGCCAACGGCGCCGCGAGAAGAGCGAGCGCCGCCCGAAGCTTCATCCCCGAGCCCATCCGATCAGCGGACCCGATCAGCGAACACGGGGGCCGCCGAACGGCAGCGGCGGGGGCGCACGGCGCGCACCGCGCGGCAGCTGGGCCTGATAGGCGCGGCCGCAATGCTCGACGCAGTAGGGGAACCCGGGGTTCACCTTGTCGCCGCAAAAGTGGAAGTCCGGCTCACCGGGGTGGCCCATCGGCCAGCGGCAGATACGGTCGCTGAGGTCGAGCAGGCTGGTCTTGCCGGCGATTTCCGGGCTCGGCTTCGCGGGCACGAGACGGCGCGGCGGCGCGGGCGGGATCGGCTGCTGCTGGTCTCCGGGGCCCTGGCGCAGGAAGCCGCCGGGACCGACCGAGACGATGCGCGGCTGCGGCGGCGCGGCCGGAGCATCGGCGGCGGGCACCGACGAGGGCTCTGCACGCTGCACGGGCGGCTGCGGCGCGGGGGCGGCGGCACGGGCGACCGGCGCTTCGACTCGCGGCGCGGGGGCGGGGGCCGGTTCGGGCGCGGCGGTGACTTCGGGCTTGGGCTTCTTCGGAGCAGGCGCGGGGCGCGCGGGCTTCTCGTTGGCCTTCACCGGGGAAGGGCGCGCCTTGAGGCCGAGGCGGTGCGCCTTGCCGATCACCGCATTGCGGCTGACGCCGCCGAGTTCGTCCGCGATCTGGCTGGCGGTGGAACCGCCCTCCCACATCTTGGTCAGCTTCTCGATCCGCTCGTCAGTCCAGCTCATTCCAGTTCCATCACTTCATGCGGGACGAGAGAATCGCCCCTGATTTCCAGGCGCCGCTTGCCTCGGAAGGCATCAGCCGATAGTCGCCGGTGCATGGCCGATCAACCCCATTCGACTGAGCTGCCCGGCACCTCCGGGATCCTGAACCCCGACGGCACCAACGGCAACACGACTCGCCGTTTTCCGGCAAAGGGAGAACCCCTGATCCACCAGGTGAACTGGGAGGGGCTCAAGACGCTCTATATGAAGGAGGTCAGGCGCTTCTTCAAGGTCCAGACCCAGACGATCTGGGCGCCCGCGATCACGACCATGCTGTTCCTGGTGATATTCACCGTGGCGCTGGGCCGGGGCGACCGTCAGGTGCTGGGCGTCAACTTCGCGACCTTCGTGGCGCCGGGGCTGATCGTCATGGGGATGATGCAGAACGCCTTCGCCAATTCCAGCTTCTCGTTCCTCGCGGGCAAGGTGCAGGGCACGATCGTCGATTACCTCATGCCGCCGCTGACCGAGGCGGAATTGATGGTCGCCATGATCGGCGCGGCCGTCACCCGCGCGGTGCTGGTGGGCCTTGCCCTGACGCTGGCGATGCTGCTGTGGCCGGGCGTGAGCCTGTCGATGGCGCATCCGTGGGCGGTCGTGTGGTTCGGCCTTGCGGGATCGGCCTTCCTGGCGCTGCTGGGCCTGCTCTCCTCGGTATGGGCGGAAAAGTTCGACCACAACGCGGCCGTCACCAACTTCGTCATCGCGCCGCTCTCGCTGCTGTCGGGCACGTTCTACGTGATCGACAACCTGGCGCCCGCGTTCCAGGCGATCAGCCGCGTGAACCCGTTCTTCTACGTGATCTCGGGCTTCCGTTTCGGCTTCCTCGGTCAGAGCGACATCGGCGACACCAACATGGCGGTGCTGCACAGCGCGCTGGGCGTCGGCCTGCTGGATGCGGCGCTGGCGACGGTGCTGTTCCTCGTCCTGCGGTCAGGCTGGAAGTTGAAGGGCTGAAAGAGCCCGCTATCCGTAAAGAATCGCAGCCGACCAGAGCCTTTCGTTAAGGAAAAGTTATACGCTCTGGTGCAGGCATTCGTGTGTGACATCACGATTGGCCTTGGGCGAAAATCGCAAGCGGATGGTCGGTCGGTTTACCGCTCCGATCGTTGCGGCCGCGTTGTGCCTGCTCGCCCTCATGCTCGGTCTGCTGGAATGGTCGGGTCACGAAGTCGATCGCATCGCCCGCAACCGCGATCACGCCATCGTCTCGCTGGTGCTGGCGCAAAGTATGGAGCGCGTTGCCCATGCGCAGGAGTCCTCGACCGTATGGGACGAGGCCGTCCGTGAGGCGCGCAAGCGTCCGCTGGACGAGCGCTGGCTCGACCTGAACCTCGGCGTCTGGTTCGAGGACTATGCCGGGATCGACGAGGTCTATCTGCTCGACCCGCAGGGCGCGCCGATCTACGCGATGCGGGCAGGCAAGCGCGCGCGTCCGGAAAGCTACATCGCGGTGGAAGACGCGACGCGGCCGCTGCTGTCAGGCCTGCGCCGCGCGCCCACCATCCGCAAGCGCACGGAAGCCGACGTGGCGATGCTCTCGCCTGGACAAGCCGACATCGCCATCGTCCGCGGGCGCCCGGCGATCATCAGCATCAAGCCGATCGTCACCGACAGCGGAACGCTCCGGCAAAAGCCGGGAGCGGAAGCCCTGCATGTCGCAGTGGTCTATCTCGACAACCAGTTCTTTGGCGGCGTGGCCGAGCAGTACGGCCTTGCGGGAGCGCATTTCGCCCTCGCACCGCCCGCTGATAACGGGCAGCGCTCGGTAGCGCTCCACGACCGCGCCTCGCGCGTCGTGGGCTACCTTGTGTGGCAACCTTTCGCGCCCGGCAGCCAGGTCATCGCGGCACTGGCTCCGGCGCTGGCGATCGTCCTGCTGCTGATCACCGTAGTCCTCTTCGTGCTGGCGAGCCGTCTGGCCCGCCGGACGCACGACCTCGAGGAAAGCCGCCTTCACGCGCAGCACCGCGCCATGCACGACGACCTGACGGGGCTCGGCAACCGGGCGATGTTCGAGCAGCGGCTCGACGAGGCGCTTGCCCGCTCGCGCCGGCACCGCACACTGCTGGCATTGCTCTACATCGACCTCGACCGTTTCAAGCAGGTCAACGACACGCTCGGCCATCCGGCGGGCGATGCGCTGATCCGGCAGGTGGCGCGGCGGCTGGTCGCCGAAGTGCGCGGCTACGACATCGTCGCCAGGCTGGGCGGCGACGAATTCGCCATTCTCATCGGCGAGCCGGAGGGGCGGGCCTCGATCGAAGGCATCTGCGCACGCATCGTCGCGGAACTGGAACGCCCCTTCGACCTGGCCGGCTCGCAGGCGTTCATCGGCGCCAGCATCGGCGTGGCGGTCTCCCCGGTGGATGGCCTCGACCGTACCGAACTGACTCGCAAGGCCGACATCGCTCTCTACAAGGCGAAGACCGACGGCCGCAGCCGCTACGTCTTCTTCACGCAGGACATGGACCACGACGTCCGCTCGCGCGAGGAGACCTACCGGGAGCTGCGACTGGCGCTGGCGGACTGCGACCGGCAACTGGAACTGCACTACCAGCCCATCTGGTCGCTGGAAGACCGCCGCATGGTCGGCGTGGAGGCGCTGCTGCGCTGGCAGCACCCCGAGCAGGGCCTCGTCGCGCCCGGCGCTTTCATCCGCTCGGCCGAGGAGAGCGGTCTCATCACGGTGCTGGGTGAATGGGTGCTGCGCCGCGCCGTGCAGGATGCGCGCGCCTGGCCGGGTCTGCGCGTTGCTGTCAACGTCTCGCCGATCCAGCTGCGCAGCCGCAAGTTCGTCGAGATCGTGCGCGAGGTGCTGGGGCACGGCGGCGTGACCGCCGAGCGGCTGGAACTGGAACTGACGGAGACGGCGCTCATGGCGGCTTCCGGCGAAGTCGCCCGCTCGCTTGCGGACCTGCGCGGGCTTGGCGTGCACTGCGCGCTGGATGATTTCGGAACCGGCTACTCCTCGCTCAGCCATATCCGTGACATCGCGGTGGACCGGATCAAGATCGACCGTTCGTTCGTCAATGCAGTCGATACGGTGGCCGGGGCGGCATTGGTGGAAGCGATCGTCGGTCTGGCGCGCGCCAACGGCCTGCGCCTTACCGCGGAGGGCGTGGAAACCCCCGAGCAGCTCGAGTTCCTGGAGCGGGTCGGCTGCCACGAAGTGCAGGGCTACCTGTTCTCGCGGCCCGTCCCCGCCTCGGCGATCGCCCGGCTGCTGACGAAGCGAGCGGGCGAGGGCGATCGCTCCTCCGCGGCGCTCTGAGCCGTATCGACGGGGAAATCAGTGCGCCAGGCCGGGGCGCAGCTGGTAGCGGCCATTGTCGTAATCGTCGAACATCTGCGACAGCGAGGGATGATCGACCGGCCCACCATCGGCGTCCCCGGTCAGGTTCTGCTGGCTGACGTAGGCGACGTAGCTGGAATCGTCACTCTCTGCGAGGAGGTGGTAGAAGGGCTGGTCGCGCTTGGGGCGCACTTCGGCAGGGATTGCCTGGTACCATTCCTCGCTGTTGGCAAAGACGGGGTCGATGTCGAAGACGACGCCGCGAAAGTCGTGGAGTCTGTGGCGCACGACATCGCCGATGGCGAATCGTGCCCGCGTCCGCAGCGGTGCGTCGATGACACGCCCGGCCTGGGGCGAGAAGAATGACGCTCTGTTCATGGCCGAGATATAGGTTTCATGGGCATTTCAAACAAGCGAGCATGCGGGGCTGTTCCCGAAAATGTGAAATGAGGGCTTGGCAAGCGCGATCAGGTCCGCTAACGGCGCGCTTCCCGACCCGGTGGAACTTGTTTCACCGCCTAAATCTTCTAGCGGAGAGGTGGCAGAGTGGTCGAATGCGCTGCACTCGAAATGCAGTGTACGGGAAACCGTACCGTGGGTTCGAATCCCACCCTCTCCGCCACTTACTCTTCCAGACACATTCAGAGCGATCCGTAGAAAGCCAAGGAATTCCAAGGCTTACCAAATGATTCGCGTCCTGCCGCCGCATCCAACTCGATCCGTCGGTGTCCGATTGGTCATGTGGGATAAAATGTGGGAAGGTTTTGGTCATGGGAAAGCTGTCCGCAACGAGTGTGAAGGCTATTTCGCTGCCATGCCCTACGATAAGGTGCCGACATTCCTGCGGCGTCTGCGTGAACGTGAATCGTTCAGTCGCCTTGCGCTCCAGTTTGCGATCCTTACGGCCGGACGTTCTGGAGAGGTGCGCTAGGCGACTTGGGATGAGATCGATCTCGAAGCCAAGCTCTGGACCATCCCCCAAGGATCGGATGAAGGCGCAGCGCGAGCATGTGGAGCCGTTGGGTGAGGGCGCCTTGAAAATTCTGCGGCGATGCGAGGAATTGCGGCTCGGGGCGGCTACCTTGGTATTTCCTGGGGCGCGGCCGAAGTCCCCGCTGTCCGACATGACTCTCACCAAACTGCTCCGCGAGATGCGTGAGCCCTACACCGCGCACGGCTTTCGCTCGTCATTCCGCGACTGGGTCAGTGAGGAAACCCAACATTCTGGCGATGTTGCGGAGGCAGCGCTTGCTCACGTGGTGAAGAGCAAGACTGAGGCGGCCTATCGTCGAGGCAATCTGCTGGAAAAGTGCCGGGCCATGATGGGCGACTGGGATGCGTTTTGCGGAGGACTGAATCCTAAGGTCGATAGGAGGGGGGATTCAGAAGGCTCGCAATGATCCTTTGCGCCAAACCTCCCCGGGCCGGCCAATGTAATCATATATGGTGGTTTGTTGGATTTAACTCATCAAATATGAATTATAGACCCAGTATGAGCTTCATCTTGTCGTGAACGACCGCTCGCTCATATGATCTTGCTAGCGGGCAGGAGACGCTTACCTCGCAAAGCGCATTGCGCCATGAAGAGGACACCGTCTGTGCCAGCCCTTGAATGGTGTGGCGGGCTTCCTGCCCCCCGATTTCGAAGAACTCGCAGGCCTCCAGCGCGAGCGCCATTGAGCGATCATGCGCGCCGCCTTCCAGGATCGACATTTCCAGATGCGGGTTGCGGTCGGGTGCAGGATTGACGTCGAACACAAGCGCCATTGCCCGCCGCCGACATACAGGAAGCTGTGGTTCTTCAGGTGGTCGTCCTTGTTGGATACCTCCTTGCCCTGTTCGTAGGCACGCGCGATCGACGTGATCGCTTCCAGATCGACGAAGCGCGGGACAGAATCCCCTGCGTTGCCGCGGATGACCTGACCAGCCTCATCGAGAAAACGCATGGCTCCCTGGCGGCAGGGTGTCATCAGACGGTGTGCTCGAACCAGTTCCTGCCTTTGTGGCTGTAAGTTCTTCGAACTGACGTGCGGCCATGCCCTTCACCCATTTCGCGTAATGCTAACTCCAAGTGAGGCTTGGGTGTTTAGCCACGCGTAGCGGACAGTTCCACACCTGCGGCTGTCTGCTGGGATTTCGATCGCGCGGGCACCGGCGGACCCCTTCGTGCCAATGTAAATCGGCGCAGCACCGGCGGATTAGCGTGCCCAGAAGTTGATCGACAGGATTGGGTTGCCTGGTTCATGCCAGATGTGTATGCCAATAAAACATAAATGACGGGCATGGAGGGATGTGTTGATTGGTAAGATTGTCATACCAATTATGGTGACGGCTTCTTGCGTGGCCGTTCCGGCCATTGCGCGGGACTATCTCGTCCGCACGCCCGCCGAATATGCGAGAGTTTTGCCCATGGTGCAGGCCGGGGATGTCGTTCGGCTCGCGAATGGGGAGTGGAAAGATTTCCCGATCGTCTTCGAGGCTCATGGGCGTGATGGGCGACCGGTGACGCTGGCGGCGCAGACTGCCGGAAAGGTCGTGCTGACCGGGGCTTCCAGCCTGAAGTTGGCGGGCGAATGGCTCGTAGTCTCAGGGCTGGTGTTCCGCAACGGTGCGGCGCCGGGCGACGAGGTGATCAGCTTCCGCCGGGATTCGCGCCGGGTGGCGGTGAATTCGCGGCTCACCGAGGTTGTCATCGACCGTTTTAACCAACCCGACCGCCGCCGCGAGGACCGCTGGGTGTCGCTCTACGGGCACGACAACCGCGTCGATCACAGCTGGTTCGCGGGCAAGGGAAATGCCGGGGTGACGCTGGCAGTGATCCGCCCTAAGGGCCAGCCGCAGGCCAACCGCCACCGGATCGACCACAACTATTTCGGTCCGCGCCCGCCGCTCGGTTCCAATGGCGGCGAGACGATCCGCATCGGAACCAGCGACGAATCGCTTTCGGACTCGTTCACCACCGTCGAGGCCAACGTGTTCGACCGCTGCGACGGAGAGGTGGAGATCGTCTCGGTCAAGTCGGGCGGCAATGTCGTGCGCGCCAACCTGATCCTGCAGTCGCAGGGCTCGATCGTGCTGCGCCACGGCAACGGCAACCTCGTCGAGCGCAACGTTTTCCTGGGCAAGGGCAAGCCGCATACCGGCGGCGTGCGCGTCATCAACGCCGGCCAGACCGTGCGCGACAACTACATGGAAGGGCTGGCGGGAACGAGCTTCACCAGCGCAATCGCGGTGATGAACGGCGTGCCCGGCTCGGCGATCAACCGCTACCATCCGGTGACCGATGCGCTGATCGCCAAAAACTCGATACTGGATGCCGCGCGGATCACCCTGGGCGCAGGCGCGGATGCGGAGCGTTCGGCACCGCCACGCGACAGCCGCTTCAACGGCAATCTCGTAACCGGATCGGGCGCCTCGCCGTTCGCGATCGAGGCGGACGTCAAGGGCATCGCCTTCACGGACAACGCGGCGAGCGCGCAGGTCCCCGCCGAACTCGCACCGGGCTTCACCACCGGGCCGA
>NZ_BAAILP010000272.1:83836-157286 GCF_054589055.1 Novosphingobium sp. 11B
ACGCCAAGCCCGCGCCCGAAGTTGCCTTCGGATCGGGCCGCAGGATCGAGACGCATCCCGGTTCGCTCGAAACCGCCGTCGCCGCGGCACAGCCGGGAGACGTGATCGCGCTTGCCGCCGGGCGCTACGCCGTCCGTGCCCCACTTCGCATCGCCGTGCCAGTCACAGTTTCGGGACCGAAAACCGCGACGATTGCCTTCACCGGCCCGACGCTGTTCGCGCTGGCGGAAGGCGGCCGCCTGCGCCTGCAGGGACTGACGATCACCGGCGAAGCCGCGCCCCGCAGCGCAGGCAATGCCGTGATCCGCTCCGCCCCGACCTCGACGATCGCCAATTACGCGGTCGAGATCGAAGGCACCGACTTCGCCGGGCTGGATGCCTCTCCCGGCTTCGATCTCGTCGCGACCACGCCCGCGACTTTCGCGGACCACCTGACCTTGCGTGACGTCACCGTAACGGGCCTGTCCGGCACCGTGCTCGCCGCCGCTGCGGAGACCGGCGGCAAGGGCCTCTACGCCGCCGAGCACATCACCATCGCCGGCTCCCACTTCACTCACATCGGCGTTTTGGCGCAGGTCCTTCGCGGCGGGACGGACGAGAGCACGTTCGGCCCCGAAGTGGAGATCACCGGCAACACCGTGGAGGGCGGCGGCCCGGAATTGCTGGCGCTTTCGGGCGTGCAGTCCACGCTGATGGCGCGCAATACCTTCCGCAAGGCGGGACGGATCGCCGTTTCCCACAGCGTCGGCGCACCGCTCACCCGTATTCTCGACAACCGTTTCGTCGATACCGCGCAGCCGCAGATCTCGCGGCTCTATCCGCAGGGGACCCCGCAGGTTCAGGTATCCGGCAACGTCAGCGGCGGAGACGCATCATGATCGCACGAACCTTTTTTCTCGGCGCTGCGCTGGCCGCGCTGACTCCGCTGCCCGCATTCGCGGCGACACCCGCAGACGACGCCCATCCCGTCCTGACCGACTCCGCCGCACTCTCGGGCCTCGGCGCGCAGGCAGAGCGCTATCCGCTGTTCGCCGCCGAACTGGCGCGCGTGCGCAAATCGGTGGATGCGGCGATGAAGGCGGGGATCGACGTGCCGGTGCCCAGGGACCCGGGCGGCGGCGCCACCCACGAACAGCACAAGCGCAACTACATGGCGCTCTACGGCGCCGGGCTGCTCTACCGCGTGACGGGCGAGCGGCGCTACGTCGATTACGCGCGCGACATCCTGCTGGCCTATGCGAAGCTCTATCCCGGCCTCGGGCCGCACCCCGCAGCTGCGAACGAGGCGGCAGGCCGTCTGTTCTGGCAGAGCCTCAACGATTCCGTATGGCTGGTCTACGGCATCCAGGGCTACGACGCGGTGCGCGATGCGCTGACCCCGCAGGACCGCAGGACGATCGACGAACAGGTGTTCCGCCGGATGGCGACGTTCCTGTCCACCGGCTCGCCCAAAGTCTTCGACCGCATCCACAACCATGCGACATGGGCCAATGCCGGGGTCGGCATGACCGGTTACGTGTTGCGCGATCAGGACCTCGTCGACAAGGCGCTGAAGGGTCTCGACAAGAGCGGCAAGGCCGGGTTCCTGCGCCAGCTGGACCTGCTGTTCTCGCCCGACGGCTATTATGCGGAAGGGCCGTACTACCAGCGCTACGCCTTGCAGCCTTTCGTGATCTTCGCCGCCGCGATCGACGCCAACGAGCCGCAGCGCCGCATCTTCGAGTATCGGGGCGGCGTGGTCCTGAAGGCGATCCGCACCTCGATCCAGTCGACCTACGACGGCTATTTCTTCCCCTTCAACGACGCCATGCCGGACAAGAGCCTCAAGACGGAGGAGCTCTATCAGGCGGTGGCGATCGGCTATGCCAAGACCCACGATCCGGCACTGCTCTCCATCGCGCAGTGGCAGGGGCGCACGGTCCTGACGCCCAAGGGCCTCGAAGTGGCGCGCGATCTGGCGGCGGGCAAGGCAAAGCCGTTCCCTTTCGCTTCGGTGCTGCTGCGCGATGGGCCGGATGGTAATGACGGCGGCATCGCCGTGCTGCGCGACGGGGCTGGTGCCAAGGATCAGGTGCTCGTCGCCAAGAACACTGCGCAGGGCATGGGCCATGGCCATTTCGACCGGCTGAACTGGATTCTCTACGACAACGGGCGGGCGATCGTCACCGACTATGGCGCGGCGCGCTTCCTCAATATCGAGGCCAAGGACGGCGGGCGCTACCTGCCCGAGAACGAAAGCTGGGCCAAGCAGACCGTGGCGCACAACACGCTGGTGGTGGACGAAGCCAGCCAGTTCGGCGCCGACTGGAAAAGCGCGACGGCCACCCCGCGCCAGCTGTGGTTCAACGGCGAAGGCCCGGCGAAGGCTTCCATCGCCGAGATGGCGGGCGCTTATCCGGGCGTCACCTTCCGCCGCGCGCTGGTGCAATTGAGCGTGGAGGGCGCGAAAAGCCCGCTGGTGCTCGATTTTTTGCGCGTGAACGGCGGCAAGGCGGCGCGCTACGACCTGCCGCTGCACTATGCCGGGCACCTGATCGACACCGGCTTTGCGCTGAAGTCCAACCTCACCGCCCGCCCGGTGCTGGGCAAGGCGAACGGCTATCAGCACATGTGGGTCGATGCGACCGGGACGCCGGGCGCGGATGACGGTGTCGTCACCTGGATCGAGGACGGCCGGTTCTACAGCTACCGCGTCGCCACGCCGGGCGTGACGATGATCCTGGGCGAAAGCGGAGCCAACGACCCGCGCTTCAATCTGCGGCGAGAGCCCTTCATCGTGCAGCGGCTGGACGGCGCGCGCGATGCCGCCTTCGTCAGCCTGCTGGAGCCGCATGGTCGCTACGATGCCTCGGCGGAGACCACCACCGGCAGCGAAAGCGCCGTGCGCAGCTTCACCCACCGCCGCGAGGGCGATGTGGACGTGGTGACGATCGGCTGGCGCAGCGGCGCCTCCACGGTGGTCGCGGTCTCCGAGGATACCGAACTCGCCCATACCCATTCGATTGTGCTGGGCGAGGCGACGCAGAGCTGGAAGGGGCCGATCGGGCGCTTTGATCTGCCCCGGACCGGCCCCAAGACCGGAGGCAAATCCAAGTGAGGAACCTGCGCTGGATGGTCATCGGCCTGATCGGGCTGGCGACCGTCATCAACTATATCGACCGCAATGCGCTGGCGGTGATGTGGCCTGCCGTCTCGAAGGAGATCGGCGCCGACAAGTCCGACTATGCGCTGCTGGTGACGGTGTTCATGCTGGCCTACGCCTTCGGGCAATCGGCTTTCGGCAAGATCTTCGACGTGATCGGCACGCGGCTGGGTTTCGCCGTCTCCATCCTGTTCTGGTCGCTTTCGATCGGGGCCCATGCGCTGGTACGCTCGTTCGGCCTGCTGGCGCTGCTGCGCGTGACGCTGGGTGTCAGCGAAGCGGGCAACTGGCCCGGCGCGGCCAAGGCCAATGCGCTGTGGTTCCCGCAGAAGGAGCGCGCGCTGGCGCAGGGTGTGTTCAACGCCGGCGCGTCGCTGGGGGCGATCGTCTCCGCGCCGCTGGTGGCTCTGCTATTCACCGCGTTCGGCTGGCGCGCGACGTTCCTCGCCATCGGCGTGCTCGGGCTGCTGTGGCTGGTGCCCTGGCTGCTGCTCTACCGCGCCGACCCGGACAGCAACCCATGGCTCACCAAAGCCGAGCGCGAACATATCCTGGGCACCGGCGAGGCGCAGGCCGTCCGGCCGGCAGGCTATGCTCCCGGCTGGGCGCAGATGCTGCGCCACCGGCAGAGCTGGGCGATCATCGTCAGCCGCTTCTTCCTCGATCCGGTCTGGTGGCTGTTCGTCTCGTGGCTCCCGATCTATCTGGCCGAGACCTTCGACTTCGACGTCCAGCAGATCGGCCTGTTCGCCTGGGTCCCGTTCGTCGGCGCGATGGCGGGGAGCCTGACGGGCGGCTGGCTGTCCGGTGCGCTGATCGCGCGCGGGCGGACGGTGAACTTCGCGCGCAAGTGCGCGATCACGCTTGGCGGGCTCATCATGTTGCCGCCGCTGCTACTGACGATGCACGCCGCCAGCCCGCTCTATGCGGTGCTGCTGATCGCGGTGATCCTGTTCGGCTTCCAGATGGCGATCAACAACATCCAGACCCTGCCTGCCGATTACTTCGCGGGCGGCACGGTCGGATCGCTGGCGGGGCTGGGCGGCACGGCGGCAGTGGCGGGCACGCTCGTCACCACCTGGCTGGTGCCGGTCATGACGAAGACCAGCTACGCCCCGATCTTCGCGCTGGCCGCCGCGCTGGTGCCGCTTTCCCTTCTTTGCATCTGGCTGCTGGGCGGCCGGATCGAACCCCTCACTCCCCCGAACACTTCTCAAGACAAGGGCTGAATCCATGCGTTTCAAGGACAAGACCGTCATCGTCACCGGCGGTGGCCGCGACATCGGCAAATCGGTATCGAAGCACCTCGCGGCGGAAGGCGCGAAGGTGGTCATCAACTACCGCAGCAACCTCGAGGAAGCCGAGCGCACCCTTGCCGAGATCGAGGCCGAGGGCGGCTCCGGCCTGATCCATCAGGCCGACGTCGCCAGCGCGCAGGACGTAGCGGGGCTGGTCGCGGCCACCGTCGAGGCATTCGGCGGCATCGATTTCGTCGTCAACCTTGCGGGCGGCATGGTCGCGCGCAAGACGCTGGCGGAGATGGACGAGGCGTTCTTCGACCATGTGATGGACCTCAACCTCAAGTCCGCCTTCCTCGTCACCAAGGCCGCGTTGCCGCACCTCTCCAAGGGCAGCGCGATCGTCAACGTGGCCTCGCTGGCGGGGCGTGATGGCGGCGGCCCGGGCGCGAGCGTCTATGCCACCTCCAAGGGCGCGCTGATGACGCTGACGCGCAGCTGGGCGAAGGAGCTGGGGCCGCAGGGCATCCGCGTCAACGCCGTGTGCCCGGGCCTGATCGGCACCAGCTTCCACGACATCTTCTCCAAACCCGAGGGCCGCGCCGCCACCGCGAACAACACCCCGCTGCGCCGCGAAGGCCACCCCGACGAAGTGGCGAGCGCGATCGGCTTCCTGCTGTCCGAAGAGGCCGCGTTCCTGACCGGCGTGAACCTCGACATCAACGGCGGCCTGGCCTTTTCCTGAAGGGAAACAAGAGGATGACACGTAAGGCATGGGTGGCCGCGGCAATCGCCGCGGCCCTGCTGGGAACGGGCGCCACGGCGCAGGACGCGAACTCGTCGAAGGGGCGCACCGTGCGCACCGACGCGGAGACGCTGGCGGCCGACAAGATCGTGCTGGTCGGCGATTCCACGATGGCGCCGATGAGCGGCTGGGCCTCGATGTTCTGCGCCCATCACGTGAAATCTTCCACCGCCTGCCTCAATCTGGGGCGCGGCGGTCGCTCCACGCGCAGCTACCGGCAGGAGGGATCGTGGGATCTCGCCCTCGCCGAAGCGCGCGTCCCGGGCTACCGCCGCACTTTCGTGCTGATCCAGTTCGGCCACAACGACCAGTCCTCCGTGGCGGAACGCTGGACCGAGATGGACAGCGAGTTCCCCGCCAATTTGCGCCGCATGGTGGAGGACGTCCGCCAGGCCGGGGCCGTGCCGGTGCTGCTCACCCCGCTGACCCGGCGAGACTTCGTGAAGGGGCGGCTGAACAACACGCTGGAGCCGTGGGCAGCGAAAGTCCGCGCCGTCGCCGCCGCGCTCAAGGTGCCGCTGGTGGACCTCAACGCGGCCAGCGCAGCGGCGGTTCAGGAGATGGGGCCGGTGCGATCGATGGCATTGGCGCAAACGGCACCCAACGGCACTGAACGACACCAAGCGGGTACAGGAACCACCCTCAAGGCGCGCCCGGCGGCCGAAGCACGGCTCCCCGACGTGCCGACCACGCCCGACGGACCGCGCGGCCAGTTCCAGCGCAAGTTCGACTACACGCACCTCGGCGATGAGGGCGCGGAACTCTTCGCAGGCCTCGTCGCGCGCGATCTGGCGCGGGCTGTGCCGGAACTGCGGAGCCAGATCGCGCCCTGAGCTCGATTTTAGTTCATACCAATTTGGCAAATTCTTGTTTTCAAATTGGTATGAAATAATGGATTGACTGATAATTGATAATTGGTCAGAAAATAATCAAAGACCAAAGGGAAGAGGAATCATGATGTCGCCTCACGATCGCGGCTTCGCTCGCGGCCATAGCCGCCGTACCCTCCGTTTCTGCCTGCTGGCCGGTGTCGCCTTCGTCGCTGCCCCGGTTCTGGCGCAGGAAGCACCGGCGCAGTCTGAGGCAACTCAGGTGCCGCAGGATTTCGGCGGCGCCTCGGCGCAGGACATCATCGTCACGGGCCTTCGGGAAACGCTCCAGACATCCATCAACGAGAAGCGGCGCGAAACCGCGATCGTTGATTCGCTCTCGTCCACCGAGATCGGCGACCTCCCGGCGCTCTCGGTGGGCGAGGCGATCCAGACCATCACCGGCGCGACCACGCACCGCGAAAAGGGCGGCGCTTCGGAGATTTCGCTGCGCGGCCTCGGCTCGTTCCTCAGCAACACGACCTTCAACGGCCGCGATGCATCCAACGGCAGCGGCGACCGCGCGGTGAACTTCAACCAGTTCCCGTCCGAACTCATCAACGGCATCAAGATCTACAAGACCCAGCAGGCCGACCTCGTCGAAGGCGGCGTGGCGGGCACTATCGAACTGGGCACCATCCGCCCGCTGGCGTTCAAGAAGCGCCGCATCCAGCTGGACTTCAAGACCAACTACAGCCCCTATCAGGATCGCATCCGCGGCTCCAGCGCCTGGGGCTGGCGCGGCACCGCCAGCTATGTCGACCAGTTCGACGCCGGGGCGCTGGGCGAGATCGGGATCGCGCTGGGCGTTCAGCGCAACAAGACCAACAACCCAGAAGAGACGTATGCCGCCAGCTCAACCTGGGTGGCGTGCAACCCCGGCATCGCGGTGCCCAATGGCAACTGTTCGGAAGTGAGCCGCGAACAGGCGGCGGCCGGAACGCCCTTCGCGCTGGTCCCCAATGCCGCGACGTACCGCCAGATCAGCGAGAACGACAAGCGCGACGCGATCTTCGGGGCGATCCAGTGGCGGCCCAGTTCGACGCTCGATATCAACCTGGACGTCCAGTATTCCAAGCGCAACTACGCCGAGAACCGGCGCGACCTGAACCTGTCGGAAATGCGCTATGGCCTCAGCAACATCGCCTATGACGAGAACGGCGTCATCACCCACCTCGAAGGGCGCACCTCGCTGGAAGCGGTGGGCACGCTGCTGGAGCGCGACGAGGAGTATCGCGGCGGCGGCTTCAACGTCGAATGGCGCCCCGCCGATCGGCTGACGATCAAGGCCGATGCCTCCTATTCGCGCACCGTGCGCACCGACGTGGAGCGCTCGGTCCGCCTGCGTACCGATCCGCTCGACATCTACGGCAACCCGACCGTAATCAACAACCAGCGCGTCGGCTATATCTACGACGTGGCGCCGGGCAGCTATGCGCCGACGCTCACCATCGACCCGCGCTTCGACGTCAACGACTATGCGCTGTTCAGCGATGACGCCCGCCTGCGCCGCGACGAACTGCAGCGCCGCAACCGGATCATCGCCGGTCGCCTCGATGCGACGTACGAGATGGACGGCTTCCTGCGCAGCGTGGCGGCAGGCGCGCGCTGGACCGAACAGACCTATTCGGACTACGACGACCGCGTCGAGATCACGCAGGACAGCCGCGCGGTCGACCGCGACGTCAACCTGGCCTGCCGCACCACGTTCCCGCAGAGCGACTACCTCTCCAACGCGCCGGGCAACCAGTTGTCGAGCTGGGCGACGTTCGATCCGGTCTGCCAGTTCCGCGAATACCTCGGCACCGAGGACCCGGGCCGCAATGCCGATGTGCGCTCGGTCGCCAACCGCGACGTCACCGAGCGTACGCTCGCCGCCTACCTGATGGCGAACTACGAGAGCACGCTGGGCGACATGCCGATCCGGGGCAACTTCGGCGTACGGGCGGTGCAGACGCGCGTGACCTCCAACGGGCTGCGCAGCGACCTGCAGGTGGTCAACAACCCCGACGGCTCGATCCGCCTCGTCGACAGCGGCGTGTTCGACACGGTCACCATCAAGAGCAGGTCGACCCGTCTGCTGCCCAGCATCAACGCGATCTTTGAGCTGAAGCCCGACCTGCTGCTGCGCCTTGCCGGTTACCGCGCGATGTCGCGCCCCGCGCCCAGCGCGCTCGGCGCAGGCCGGACGATCCAGCTGGAGGACGGCACCAACTTCTCGTCGGTGGCCGATGCGATCAGCCTCATCACCGCCAACGGCTCGCCGCGCCTGAAGCCGCTGATGTCGTGGAACGCGGATGCCTCGCTGGAATACTATCTCAACAAGGATTCGCTGTTCTCGGCCACCGTCTACTACAAGCAGTTCACCGGCGGCTTCATTCCGGTGGTGCTGAACGAGGATTACTCGATCGGCGGGCAGAACTATTCGATCCCGGTCGTCCAGACCCAGAACAGCACGCGCAAGAGCCGGGTCTACGGGCTGGAAGTGACGCTGGCGAACCGCTTCAGCTGGCTGCCCGCGCCGTTCGACGGGCTGGGCGGCAAGGTCAGCTACAACTACGCCAATTCCAATTTCAGGAACGAGGATATTCGCCTCGGCGCGGTCTACGATCCGGAAACTGGCGAGACGACGCCGGGGATGATCCCGGCGGCGAACCTTTCGGGCTATTCCAAGCACGTGGTTTCGGGGCAGCTGTACTATTCGCTCGGCAAGCTGAACCTGTCGGCGATCTACAATTATCGCTCGAAGTATTATCAGGACTTCGTCGGCGGCAATTCACAACTGCGCTATGTGCGCGGGAACCAGACGCTGGACTTGCGCGCCTCCTACGACGTGACGCCCAATGTCCAGCTGCAGTTCCAGGCCGTGAACGTGTTCGACGAGCCCAAGATCACCGACATGCCGGTTCAGGGCAGCATCCGGCAGTACCACTACTACGGTTCGCGCTACTTCCTGGGCGTGCGCGCCAAGATCTGATGGCGGGATTGCCGGGGGCTGCAGGATTGGTCAGGCAATTGCCTAGCTTTGGCATGGAAGCTATGAGGCAGGCGTGACAACGAGAGAGAAGAATCGCCATGGCTGACAGGTTGTTCCAGGGCATCGCCGACCAGATCGTGGCCCTGATCGACGAAGGCGTGTTCCCCCCCGGCACCCGCCTGCCCGGAGAGCGCGAACTGGCCGAGCGGTTCAACGTCAGCCGCGTGACCATCCGCGAGGCGGCGATCGCGCTGCAGGCGATCGGCGTGCTGCGGATCAAGACCGGCTCGGGTATCTACGTGGCCGACCGTGCCGACCGTGCCGACGACGTCCTGCCCGCCGTCAGCGCGCTGGAATTGACCGAGGCGCGCGCTCTTTTCGAATCCGAGGCGGCGGCGCTCGCGGCGCCGGTGATCTCGGACGAGACGCTGGCGAAGCTGGACGAACTGCTGGCGGCGATGGCGGTGGAGCAGGACGATGCGCGCTCCACCGAGATCGACCGCGAGTTCCACATGACGATCGCCTCGGCATCGGGCAACGGTGCGATCACGCATGTCATCCGCACCTTGTGGCGGCTGCGCACCGAATTGCCCGAAGTTCGCCACACGCACGAAAGCGTCTGCCACCATGACGGCATGACCCGGCAGGACGAGCACGCCGCCGTCGTCGAGGCGCTGCGCCGCCACGATCCGCAAGGCGCGCGCGTGGCGATGCGCCAGCACTTCCAGCGCCTGCTCGGCTCGATGCTGGATGCGACCGAGGAACGCGCGATCTCCGAGCTGCGCCGCAAGTCGCAGGAAAGCCGCGAACGCTTCCTGATGAGCGCCAAGATTGGCTGATGACGGGTCATATCGTCGCCTTTGGAGAAGTCCTGCTGCGCTTCGCCACGCCGGGTGCGCGGCTGACGGTGCAGTGCGATGCGCTGGACATGGTCGTCGGCGGGGCGGAAGCCAACGTTGCGGCGGGGCTCGCCTCGCTGGGCCATGACGTGAAGATGCTGACGCGCCTGCCGTCCAGTCCCTTGGGCGACAAGGCGCGCGCGGCCCTGAATGCCGCCGGGATCGATACCGCCCACGTCGGGCGCGATACCGGCCGCATGGGCCTCTACTTCCTCGAGAGCGGAGCGGGCCTGAGGCCTTCGTCGATCACTTACGATCGCGCGGGTTCCGTGTTCGCAACCTCCAAGGCGGACCAGTTCGACTTCGCCTCCGCGCTCGAGGGCGCTCGACTGCTCCACCTGTCGGGCATCACGCCGGCGCTCGGCCCCGGAGGTGTCGCTCTTGCGCAAGCCGCCGTCGCCGCGGCGACGAGCGCCGGCGTGCCTGTCTGTTTCGACGGCAATTACCGCGCGCTGCTGTGGGACGCGTGGGACAGCGACCCGCGCAGCGTGCTGACTGACCTGATGCAGTCGGCAACGGTCATGATCGGCAACCACCGGGATATCTCGCTGTTGCTGGGCAAGGCGTTCTCCGGCGACGGCTCCGACCGTCGGCGCGAGGCCGCGCTGGCCGCCTTCGAGGCGTTTCCGAAGCTGCAGATGATCGCCTCGACCGCGCGTCACGTGGTGAACTCCGGCCATCACCGTATCGCCGCGCGTCTCGATGCGCGGGACGCGGCGCACCAGACGAGCGAGGTCGATGTCACCGGCATCGTCGACCGCATCGGCACCGGAGACGCCTTCGCGGCGGGCGTGCTGCACAAGTGGCTGCAGGGCGCGGATCTCGTCGCCACCGCGCAGGCGGGGCTCGCCTATACCGTGCTCAAGCATACCGTGCCCGGCGACATGTGCTTTTTAGGACTTCAAGAGCTTGATGCGTTCTCTGTAAGCGGAGGCGATGTGCGGCGTTGATGGGACCTTTCGGGCATTGCTCTTGAGCAAGTATCCGGCTGCTCCCATCTTGAGGGCGCGCGTCGCTGACGCGTCGCCAGCGTAGGTCGACAGCACAATGATCCTTGCCGCAGGGTCATCGGCAAGAATGGTGGCAATGGCCTCGGCACCGCTCGCCTTTGGCATCTGCATGTCCATCAAGACGACGTCAGGTCTGAGCAGGCTGAACTGATGCGCCGCTTCATCGATAGATCGTCCTCGTTTTCGATGATCGCGCTCAAGCCCTCGCAAACGATCGGGTGATCATCGACCACCAGGACACGGATCATGGATGAGACTCTTATGCCATTGAAGGCAACGCTGGTAGGTCTTTGCCTCGGCCAAAGGGGTGAGACAACTTTAATTCCTGCTGCCAAGCCGTGTCCGGCGCGCGGGGTAGGTGGAAATCATCCGGCCCTCAGCAGGCCGGTGAGTCAGTTTGACATCGCCCGGAATGATGGCGGCGAAGCGCCGCTTCTCGGTAGTTCAGTCGCCAGATTGCTTGTCTCGTTAGCGGCCGTTGCCTCAACCGCCTTCGTTCGTTTAGCGATGCGCAGTGAGGCGCAATCCTCGATATCATCGCGTGCTTTAAATCCCGTGGGACCATCTGAACCAGATTTTCCCACGGGAGAGTGATTCAGCCCTGCACGAAGGCGAGCAGATCGGGGTTGATGGTCTCGGCGTTCACCGTGAGCATGCCGTGGGAGTAGCCCTCGTAGATCTTCAGCGTCGCGTTCGGCAGGATCTCGGCCTGCAGTACGCCGGCGTTCTTGTACGGCACGACCTGGTCGTCATCGCCGTGCAGGACGAGGGTGGGGACGGTGATCGCCTTCAGGTCTTCGGTCTGGTCGGTTTCGGAGAAGGCCTTGATGCCGTCGTAATGGGCCTTGGCGCTGCCCATCATGCCCTGGCGCCACCAGTTGTCGATGACGGCGCTCTTCACCTCGGCGCCTTCGCGATTGAAGCCATAGAACGGGCCTGCAGCCACATCGCGGAAGAACTGCGCGCGATTGGCGGCAAGACCGGCGCGCAACCCGTCGAACACCTCGATCGGCAACCCGCCCGGGTAGGCTTCGGTCTTGAGCATGATCGGCGGCACGGCGCTGACCAGCACGGCCTTGGCGACGCGGGCCTGCGGGATGCCGTAGCGCGCGACGTAGGCCGCCACTTCACCGCCGCCGGTCGAGTGACCGATGTGGACGGCGTTCCGAAGGTCGAGGTGTTCCATCACCGCGGCGGCGTCGGCAGCGTAGTGGTCCATGTCGTGACCCTCGCTGACCTGTGCGGAGCGGCCATGGCCACGGCGGTCATGGGCGACGACGCGGAAGCCCTTGGACAGGAAATACAGCATCTGCGCGTCCCAGTCGTCCGACGAGAGCGGCCAGCCGTGGTGGAAGACGATGGGCTGCGCGTCCTTCGCGCCCCAGTCCTTGTAGAAGATCTCGACGCCGTCAGTGGTGGTTACGTAGGCCATGATGGAAATCCTTCGAAAAGTTTGATCGGGTGAGGCGCGGCTGTCCGGTTCATCGACATCCGTTGACATAATTTCTGAAGCCGAACCGACGTTCTGGAAAGTGCTATAAATCTGCATCCATCTTTCGATGAATTCGAAATGTAGCGCTTCGAGTGCCCAGTGGTCCCTGGCCCCGGATTGCCGTCCCGCTCAATTCACCAGACCTGCGTACGATCGGAAATCATCCCTGCGTATGTCTCGCGTAACATCTGAGTAGGAAGCCCCTCTTTACGGCGGCGCCCGCTCAGCGCGGCGTATCGAGCGCGCGGAATGTCGAGGCGAGATGATCGATGAAAGCGCGGACTGCCGGGGGAAGGCCCCGCCGCGTGGTGAAGACCAGATGGACGATGCCGATTTGCCCGCCCCACTCAGGCAGGATGCGAACCAGTCGACCGGCGGCGAGATCGTCTCGGCAGGAATGATCGGGCAGCAGAGCAACGCCGAGGTTTGCCATGGCTGCTTCGCGCAGGGCGGCAAAGTCCTCGCAGGTCATCCGTGGTTCGTGGCGATGATCGATGCCGGTGTTGTCGGGGCCGGCAAGGTGCCATGTGATCTCGCCGATCTCGTCGCTCGAGCCTAACGTCGGCAGCAGCTTCAATCCGTCCATCGTGGCATCCTGCATGCTTGCGGCAAGTGCGGGGCCTGTCACCAGAATGCGCCGTGACTGCCCCAGAGTGCGCATCGTCAGCGAGGCGTCGCTGTCGAGCGTCACGCGGACCCGCAGGGCGACGTCGACACGCTCGGCGATGAGATCGACCGGCCGATCCGTCGCGACGAGCTGCAGCGCGACCTTGGGATAGCGCGCCAGAAACGCGGGCAGGTGGGGCGATAGCACTTCTACCATCCCGCGCGGGCAACTGAAACGGATACGGCCCTGCGGTTCGGCCTGTGCCTGCGCGACGAGCGCTTCGGCCTGCTCGGCCTCTTCCAGCATGGCACGGCAGCGCGCGTAGAACGCCTGCCCGACTTCGGTGACGCGAAAGCGCCGCGAGGAACGCTCGATCAGGCGGGTGCCCAGGCGTTCCTCAAGGGCAGCGATACGGCGGCTGAGCTTCGATTTCGGGGTGCGCAGCGCGCGTCCGGCGGGCGCGAATCCGCCGTGCTTCACCACTTCGGCGAAATAGGCATAGTCGTTGAAGTCAGCCATCGATCGCTACTCATCGTTCCATTAATGGAACGATGAGTAGCGATTTTGCCATCTACAGCCAAGATCGTTCCGGATGCATTTGTCTCTCCAGCGGCAGGCAACGGTGCCGGTCGGAAACGAGAATGGAGATATGACATGGCTTACAGGTTCGAAAACAAGGTCGTCGTCGTCACCGGTGGAACGACCGGGATCGGCCTCGCGACGGCCAAGGCCTTTGCCGACGAAGGCGCATCGGTGTTCATCACCGGGCGCCGCCAGGAGGCGCTCGATGCAGCGGTCAAGGCGATTGGCGGCAAGGTCACCGGCGTGCGGGCGGACATGAGCAAGCTGGCCGATCTCGATCGCCTCTACGATGCCGTTCAGCAGCAGCATTCGGCTATCGACGTGGTCTTCGCCAATGCCGGCGGCGGTGAGTTCGCTCCGCTTGGCGCGATCACCGAGGACCATTACGAAAAGACCTTCGACACCAATGTGAAGGGCGTGCTGTTCACCGTGCAGAAGGCGCTGCCGCTGCTGCGTGACGGGGCCTCGGTGGTGCTGACCGCATCGACCGTGAGCATCTCCGGCACGCCTGCGCTCAGCGTCTACAGCGCCAGCAAGGCGGCGGTGCGCAGCTTTGCCCGCAACTGGATTCTCGACCTTAAGGACCGCGGCATTCGCGTCAATGCGGTCAGCCCCGGTGTTACCGACACGCCCGGCGTCGATGACCTGTTCGGCGGTGGTACGGATGCCGAGAACACCAAGGCCTATCTTGCCGGACTGATCCCTGCCGGGCGCATCGGCCAGCCTTCGGAGATCGCAAGGGCCGTGCTGTTCCTCAGTTCGCAAGAGGCCAGCTTCGTCAACGGCGTCGAACTCTTCGTCGATGGCGGGCAGGTCCAGATCTGACAGAGCCGCTTGCCGGGCCTTCCGCTTCCCAGGTGCCCGCCGGCCGGTTTCGGCGGCGGGCACCGGCTTCGGGCTGGCCGGCCGGCGCCTCGATCATACCTGCGGATGAGGAAGCCACCCGCACGAACGAGGTTCCGCGACCGAATGGCTGGCAGCCTGGCTCCTGCATCGCGGAATATACCCATCGCCAGGCAATATCATCGCGCCATAAGGCGGGGAGCAACACGACATGATCTGGAACATTGCATTGAGAATGGCTGCCATGGTTCTTGCGGGCAGTCCCGTCATGATCGCAGAGGCGGCCTTGGCGGCACCATCCGGCACGACAGTTCATGCAGCGACATCGGATGAGGCTCTGCTCGCCCGGCTGCCGGGTTTCCGTCAGGGCTTTGCCGAGGTAGATGGAGTACGCCTCCATTACGTCGAAGGCGGCGCTGCCAACAGCGGCAAGCCGGCATTGGTACTATTGCCGGGCTGGCCCCAGACTTGGTGGTCCTACCACAAGATCATGCCGCAACTGGCGCGAGACAGGCGGGTGATTGCCGTCGATCTTCGTGGCATGGGGGCATCGAGCAAGCCGGCCGGCGGCTACGACAAGAAGACCATGGCCGCCGACATTGCAGGTCTGGTGCGCCAGCTTGGGCTAGGAAAGGTCGATATCGTAGGCCACGATATCGGCTCCATGGTCGCCTACAGCTTTGCCGCGAACCATTCCGACCTTACCGACAAGCTGGTTCTGCTCGATGTCGCGCCGCCCGATGCCGGGCTTGCGACCTGGCCGATGCTGCCCGCCCTTGGTACGTTCGGTGACAAGGTGGGTGATGGCTCTCACGCCTATGTCTGGTGGTTTGCCTATCACCAGGTGCCCGAACTGCACGAGAAGATGGCGGGCGAGGGCCGGATTCGGATGGAACAGGACTGGTTCTTCCATTACCTGACCAAGGACGAAGCGGCGATCGATGCCCTCGATCGCGATGTCTATGCTGCAGCCTATACGCCGCGCGACGCGATCCGTGCCGGCGACGGCTGGTATCAGGCCTTTCCTCAGGACATCGTCGATGACGATGGATATGCCCCGCTTGCCATGCCGGTGCTTGCGCTTGGTGGCCCGGGCTTTGCCTGGCTGCAGGGTGTCCTTGCGAGCAAGGCGCCGAGCGCCAAAGTGCTCAAGGTCGATAGCGGGCACTTCATTCCGGATGAAGTGCCCGCTATCCTGGTCGAGCAGATAAAGGCGTTCACACAGTAAAGGTGACATGGGGCAGGGGCATATCGCGCCTGCCTCCACCCATGATCCATGACCTGCCGACGATAGAAGGGTGTTTCAGTTTCGGGTGGCCGAGGCGGCCGCTCTCCACCATCCGGTCACGCATTGCATCGCGCTGATCTGTTCGATGTCGATCGACCTGTGGACGGGCGAATTCACTCGTGCTCGCGAGACCTTGCCGGTCCTGCGCGATTGCGTACGGGCCAATACCCTGGCTCCGTATATCGCGGTCGCGCAGGCTTCGACGGTGAACGCGCGCTTGAGTTCGGGCGCCATGCGGAGGCGGTCGAAGCGTTGCCTAGCCGCTGCCACTGCGATGCGCAGATCCTCCGCGTCGCTCAGCCGCACCGTGCCTATCCTGGCTTCGCATGTCTGCCTGGAATGACCGGTTCCGGCAAAAAGTCGCCCTTCAGATTGGTGCGACGTAGCGTGGTCTGGCCATGCTGCAGGGCGATCCGAAGTGCGGCGCTTCAATCGCCGCAGGCGTTCATCGGCATGCTGACGTAATCCAGCTTCACGTCGGATATGGAGATGGTCAGGGGGCCACTCGTGCTCAGTACGAAAGGCGCGGTGATCGCCGACATGTCTGCGCCGCGACCGGCGAAACACTGCAGCGGCACGGCCATGCGGGCCCATTCGCCCGGCGCCGAGCGTCCAAGGGTCTGGCCGATCGGCACGGAGACCATCTTGCCGCCGCTTTCGATGCCCATCTCCACCGGCACGGCGGCTTTGGCATCGACGCGGTACTCGAAGACGAGGCTGATCTCGCCATTGCTTTCGCGCGAAAGGTCGATGGTGCGGGGTGCCGCCATGGCGACCCGACCGTTGGCCTTGCCGTCCCACGCGAAGCGAAGCGCGTCTTCCTGTGCGCGGCGGTCAACACCGGCCTGAGCAACCATCTGCCGGTCGATGGACCATCCTGCGGGAACGCGGCCCTTGCCGTAGAAGACACCGGGCGTCGCCTCGGCCATCCCGGCGGGACGGGCTTCGTCCAGTGGCGGGACCTTGCCGGGCGCCGCGTAGGACAGGCCGTAACCGAAGGCAAACAGCGGGTCATAGCCTGCGTCACCTCGGTTGAGCACGTATTGGTCGGGCCGCTTGGGCCAGGAGAAGCTGAGCTTGCCCCGGAAGTCGTGCGCGGGTTTGCCGTCCGCGTCCGCGAACAGCACGTCGGCGACGCCGCCACCCTCGCTGCCGGGCAGGAACGCCGCCACGAACGCGTCGGAGGCATTCACTTCGGCGTTCACCCATAGCGGACGGCCGGAGAGGAACACGGCAACGACCGGAATGCCCGCTGCCTTGAGGCGGCGCAGCATTTCCAGATCGGACTTGTCGCCGGGGCTATATTCCAGGTTGGGAATGTCGCCCTTGAATTCGGCATAAGGCTGCTCGCCGAAGACGACGATGGCGGCGTCCGGCCTGGCGGTGAACTTGCCGTCCGGCGCATAGGTCGCGGTGCCGCCGCCGGCCTTCACGGTCTGCTCGATGCCCTTCCAGATCGAGGTGGCGTTCGGGAAGGCGGAGTTGGGCAGGCCCGCACCCTGCCAGGTGATCGACCAGCCGCCCGCCTGCTGGCTGATACTGTCCGCGGCCGTGCCTGCCACCAGTATGTTGGCGGCGGGCTTCAGGGGCAGCACGCCGTCGTTCTTGAGCAGCACCATGGATTCGCGCACCGCCTCGCGCGCGATCGCACGGTGCTGCGCAGAAGCGATGACGTCGAACTTTGCCGCGAAGGCGCGCGACGATGGCCGCCCGCGATCGAAGGTTCCGGCGCGCAGCTTCACGCGCAGGATGCGCCGCACCGCATCGTCGAGCCGCGCTGCGGGAATGGTGTCCGCCTTCGCTTCGGCGAGAGTATTGTCGTAGAGCTGCTTCCAGCCGGGGCCGGAATACATGAACATGTCGAGCCCGGCCTTGATCGCCTGCGGGCAATCCTCGTTGCTGCAGCCCTTGACCTGCCCGTGGCTGTTCCAGTCGCCGACGACGAAGCCGTCGAAGCCCATGCGCTCCTTCAGGACGCCGGTGAGCAGGCTTTTGTTGCCGCTCATCTTCTCGCCGTTCCAACTGGAGAAACTGGCCATGACCGACTGCGTGCCTGCCTCGATCGCGGCCGGGTAGCCGCCCAGATGGACGTCGCGCAGCACCGTTTCGGGCACCCTCGTATCGCCCTGATCGCGCCCGCCGGTGCCGCCGTCACCGAGGAAGTGCTTGGTCGTGGCGATGAGGTGGTTAGGCGCGAGGAAGTCCCTGGTGCCGACCTTGCCCTGCACGCCCTCGATCATAGCCCCGGCGTAGTCGGCGGCGATCTGGGGTTCCTCGGAATAGCTTTCGTAGGTGCGGCCCCAGCGGTCGTCCTGCACCACCGCGAGGGTCGGCGCGAAAGTCCAGTCGAGCCCGGCGGCGGCGGTTTCCAGTGCGGTCACTTCGCCGATCTGGCGGATCAGGTCGCGGTTCCGCGCGGCGCCAAGGCCGATGTTGTGGGGAAACAGCGTGGCGCCGACGATGTTGTTGTTGCCGTGGACCGAGTCCGTGCCCCAGATGATCGGAATCTTCGGGCGGCCGTCGCTGCGGGTCATCGACGCATCGTAGAATTCGTCCGCCAGTTGCAGCCACTTGGCTGGGGAGGCGTATTCGTCGTCATAAGGACCGCTGTTGCCGCCGTTGAGGATCGAGCCCAGCTTGTAGGTCACCACGTCGGCCGGCTTGATCGAGCCGATATCGACCTGGATGATCTGCCCGACCTTGTCCTCGATCGACATCGCGGCAAGCAGAGCGTCGATCTTCTTTTCGACCTTCGGATCGCGGCTGGGGCGAGCGCGGACTTTCGGCCATATCGCGGGATTGGCGATCGAAGCTGCGGGCTGGTCGGCTGATGAGGCTTGGGCAAAGGTGGTGCCCGGGATCCCCGTCAGAGTCAGGGCGAGGATCAGGAGGGAGGCGCTCGATCGGTTGGTCTTCATGGTCGCTCCTGTACGCCGTATACTTGCGGCCGCGCATGTGTGGTTTGGAAGGGAAGGGCGCGCATGTCACGCAGCGCGCGCAGGATCGGGCCGGTCATGACCGTCGTGACGACAGCCATGACCACGAGTATCGTGAACATCGACCGGGGCAGGAAACCAAGGTCATACCCGACGTTGAGCACGATCAGCTCCATCAGGCCGCGCGTGTTCATCAGCGCGCCGAGGGTGAGGCTTTCGTGATGGGACAGGGCATTAGCGCGCCCGGCGCAGTAGACCGGCACGATCTTGGCCAGCACGGCGATCAGGCAGACCGCAGCCAGCCACGCCAGTTCCGGTCCGGTGGACAGGCCCAGCAGGTTGGTGCGCAGGCCGGTGAAGGTGAAGAAGACCGGCAGGAAGAAGACCAGCACGAACTGCCCGACTTGCGCATTCCATGCCTCCACCAGCGGACGGTGGCGATGAAACAGCAGTCCGGCGGCGAAACCACCGAAGATCGCGAAGATACCCAGCGCGAACGTGCACAGCGCCAGCGTGAAGATCACGATCAGCAGGATCGCCAGGACATGTGGAGGAAGGGCGCCATCGCGCAGTGACACACGGGCGGCCAGCCGGTCGCACAAGGGCGCCGCCACGAAGCGCAAGGCGCACAGGAACAGCGCAAGACCGCCCAGATGGAGGGCCAGATACGCCACGGAAAGCTGCGCGGCAGCGAAGGCGGCGATCCCGGCCAGCAGCAACCAGCCGACGACATCGTTTACCGCTGCTGCGGAAATGGCGACGATGCCGACGTCGCTGCGGGTCAGCCCATATTCGCCCAGGATACGGCCCAGGATCGGCACGGCGGTGATCGCCACCGCGACCCCGCAGAACAGGCTGTAGACGAACGGATCGACACCCGGCGCGAGGCTGGAGGCCGACAGTCGGCCGATGCCGATCCCGGCAACGAACGGCACAAGGATCGAGGCCATGGCTACGGCGATGGTCGTTCGGTGCAGGCGGGCTGCCTTCAGGCGGCCGAATTCGAACTCGCTGCCGATCTGGAACATCAGCAGGATCAGCCCGATCTGGCTCAGCACCGTGATGGCGCGCTCCGGCTTCGCCCCAAACAGGGCGAGGGAGACGCCGGGAAAGAAATGTCCGAACAGCGACGGCCCAAGCAGCAGTCCGGCAACGATCTCGCCGACGACGCCGGGCTGTCCCATGCGCCGAAACACCCCGTGCATGATCCGCGCCGCACCGATCATCACGATCAGCTGCAGCAGCACCGTGAACAGCAGCATCTCGCTCTGATGGGTGGAGCCGGTCATGGCGTATCCCCGCGCGCGATCAGGGCCGCGCCGACAGGGCGTCCAGCGTGGCAGTGCCCTTCAGCGCGGCATCCCCGGCAAAGCGGCCGACCACGACAGGATAAGCGCCCGCGTCGACCTTCCAGCCCGGCGCGCTCTCGTCGAAGCGGGCGATCACGCGCGGGTCGACCGTAACGGAGACATGGCGGGTCTCACCCGGAGACAGGCTGACCTTCTCGAAACCGGCAAGGCGGTAGGCGCGGGTTCCGGCTGCGCTTTTCGCCTCGACATAGACCTGCGGGACATCGGCGCCTGCGCGCTTGCCGGTATTGGTGACGTCGAAGCCGACGGTCAGCCCGGCGCCGCCTTCGATCTTCAGATTGGCGTAGCTGAAGCGGGTATAAGTCAGCCCGTAGCCGAAGGGGAACAGCGGTTTGCGCTGCTTCGCGGCGTACCAGCGGTAGCCCACGTCAGCACCTTCCGGGTAATCGACGGTGAAGGGGGCGACGCCGCCGCTCATGCCGTAGATGGTCTTGTCACCGGCCTTGCGGCGCGCATTCGCGGCGTGCAGTTCGGCAAGGCCGGCAGGCTCGCTGCGGGGGGCCTGATCCACGCTTGCGGGGAAGGTGATCGGCAGGCGGCCCGAGGGATCGACTTCGCCCAGCAGGATGCGGGCAATCGCCTCGCCGCCGCGCTGGCCCGGATACCAGGCCGACAGGATGGCGGGTACGCGGTCCACCCAGGGCATCAGCACCGGGCCGCCGCTTTCGAGCACGACCAGCGTTTTCGCATTGGCGGCGGCGACGGCATCGATCAGCGCGTCCTGCTTGTCGGGCAGGGCCATGCTTTCCGGGTCCTGCGCCTCGGTCCGCCAGGCCCAGGCGAAGACGATCGCCATGTCGGCACCGCGAACCGCCTTGGCCGCCGCTTTGGGATCGCTGCCGTCGAGGTAGGTCACGCTGGCCTGCGGCGCCAGCGCCCGGATCGCCTGAAGCGGCGAGGACGCGTGCCATGTGATCCGGGCAAAGGAGGCGGCCGCACCTTCGGTCAGGGGAATCTCCACCGGCGCGCCGCCCACCGAGCGGACCTGCGAGGAGCCGCCCCCCGAAAGCACGCCGACATCGGCATGGGCGCCGATCAGGACGATTTTCTTCGCGGTCTTCGCCAGCGGCAGCAGGTTACCCTCGTTCTTGAGCAGGACGATGCCTTCCTCCGCCGCGCGCTGGGCGACCTGCGCATGGACGGCATAGTCGATCGGCTGGGCGCTGTCAGGCACGGGCCGGTCCATCAGGCCGCTGTCGATCACCCCGAACAGGATGCGCCGGACCATGTCGTCGAGCCGCGCCATCGGCACGCTGCCGTCCTTGACGGCGGCGGCAAGGGCCTTGTCGAAGTACATCGCGTCGTCCAGTTCCTGGCCGGAATCCTGGTCGAGGCCATTGTTCGCGGCCTTCTGCGTCGAATGGACCGCACCCCAGTCGGACATGACCCAGCCCTTGTAGCCCCAGTCCTTCTTGAGGACGGTGTTCAGCAGCCAGTCGTTTTCGCAGGCATAGTCGCCGTTGACCTTGTTGTAGGCGCACATGACCGAGGCGGGCTTGCCGATTTCGGTGGCGATCTGGAACGCGAGCAGGTCGCTTTCGCGCAGGGCCGCCCTATCGATCCGCGCGTCGAGAACGGTGCGGCCGGTCTCCTGCGAATTGAGCGCGAAGTGCTTGATGGTCGAGACGATGGCGTTGCTCTGCACACCCTTGATATGCGCACCCGCCATGACGCCTGCGAGCAGCGGGTCTTCGCCCAGATATTCGAAGTTGCGGCCGTTCCAGGGGTCGCGGGTAAGGTTGACGCCGCCTGCGAGCAGGATGTTGAAGGTCTTGGCGCGCGCCTCCGCACCGATCATCGCGCCGCCTTCATAGGCCAGGCGCGGGTTGAAGGTGGCGGCAGTGGCGATGCTGGCGGGCAGCGCGGTGGCGACGTCGCCCTTGCGCTGCTCGATCTGGTTGGCCACGCCGAGGCTCGCGTCGCTCTCGCGCAAGGTGGGAATGCCAAGCCGGGGGATGCCGGGGACATGCCCGGCGGAGGGGATCATCGCGATCGGCGGCTGCGGCTTTGCAAGCGGCGGGAAGTAGCTGTGAACCAGCTGGAGCTTCTCCTCCAGCGTCATCGCCTTGACCAGTGCCTCCGCCCGCGCTTCGGCCCCGGATTCGGACGACGGCTGCGCGGAGGCGGCGGCCTGCTGCTGTGCGAAAACGGGCGCGGCAAGTGATGCTCCGGTCATCAGAGCGGTGACCAGGACGGCGTGCTTGGGAAATCTCATCGGGAAACCTTGCTGGACGGGACGCCGGTGCGGGCGTGATAATGGTTCAGGAGGGCGCGGTGATCGGGCAGGCCGCCGCGCGCGCCCGCATGGGCCGCGCGCACGCGGGCGAAAACCTCGCGCGCCTGCGCAGCGCCGGGATAGCGCGCGCCGGCAAGGGTGGTCTCGAACCCCATGCCATAGAGGATGTAGTGGTAGCTGGGCGGCAGGAATGTCTCGAGGTCGACCACGAAATCGAACCGCGAGGGCGGCCGACGGCGCCACTGCGCCAGCATGTCGCGCAAGGGCTCGGGAATGGTCGCGGGGTCTGCATTGTCGCGCCAGTAGGCGGTGTCGGTGCGGCGGGTGATGCAGTAGTGGAGCTTGAGAAAATGGACGATCCGCTCGAACCGCGCGCTCATCAGGCGGTTGAAGCTGCGCGCAGCGGCGTCACGGGCATCGCGGTCGGCGCCTGCGAGAAGATCCGGACCCAGGAAATCGCCGACCATCCGCAGCGCCGCTTCGATCAGCATGATGCCGGTCGATTCCAGCGGTTCGAAGAACCCAGCCGACAGGCCCACGGCCACGCAGTTGCCGATCCACTGTTGCTGCCGATAACCGGTTTCGAAGCGTAGCTGGCGCGGGTTCAACGCATCCCCTTGCGGGCCGACATAACGGCGCAGCGTCGCCTCGGCTTCATCGTCCGAACAATGGCGGCTGGAATAGACGTAGCCGATGCCGCGCCGCTCGGTCAGGCCGATGTCCCAGGTCCATCCCGCCTCGTGCGCCGTTGCCAGCGTATAGGGGCGTACCGGGGCGTCCGGCCGGTCATAGGGAACCTGCATCGCCAGTGCGCGGTCGTTGAACAGGCTGTTGCTGCACGAGGCGAAGTCCGCGCCCAGCGTCTGCCCGATCAAGAGGGCGCGAAAGCCCGAGCAATCGAGGAAGAAATCACCCTCGACGATGCACCCGTCGGTCAATTCCAGCGCGGCGATATCGCCGTCGGCCTTGCGCTGGACATTGCCGACAGTGCCCTCGACCCGCACGACCCCGGTGGCGATGGAGATTTCGCGCAAGTAGTCGGCAAAGCGGGCGGCGTCGAAATGATAGGCGTAGTTCATCGGTCCGGAGAAGTCGGGGTCTTCGGGCCGCTTGGGCGCGCGCCCCGCGCGGATCACCTGCTCCTGTACGGTGACGGCATCGGCCCAGGCGGCGCGCTGCGGGCTGGTATCGGCCAGCCAGTGGGGGAGAAGCGCCTCGTCCTCGCCGCCGATGGGCATGTTGAAGGGGTGGAAATAGCTGTCGGTGCCGGTGGCCCAGCCCTCGAACAGGACGCCCTGCTTGAAGGTGGCGTCGGCGCGGACCAGAAACTCCGCCTCGCTGATGCCCAGCCCGGCCAGCGTCGAGCGGATCGTCGGGAACGTACCTTCCCCCACGCCGATGATGCCGATTTCGCTGGATTCCACCAGCGTGATGCCGGTCATCTTCAGCGTGCGGGAAAGATAGGCGGCGGCCAGCCATCCGGCCGTGCCGCCGCCCAGTATGACGACACGACCGGAGGGGGGATTGTCGATCGTCATACCTTGCGCCTCTTCAGTTGAGGGTCGTCAGTTCAGGGTCAGAAGTTCGCGCGGGCGCGGACACCCCAGGTGCGGGGCGGCTGGAGGTTGGACAGGAACACCGGATCGTAGCGCGGTGCCCCGAATGCCCCGGCACCCGTGCGGATCTTGCCGTTCTCGATGTTCTGGACGAAGGCCTCGACCGTGTAGTTCTGGTCCGCCGACGTGAAGCGCAGCGAGGCGTCCGAACGGAAGTAGGCCTTCTGGCGGTCCCAGTCGGCGCCGTTGGTGCCGCGACCGGGCATGTTGTCGGCCGGGTCGTTGGCGTTGACGAAGGGATTGGCGTCGCCGTTGAAGTAGCTCAGCCAGCTCTTGGTCTCGTAGTGCGTGGTGAAACGCGGGGTGATCGTCGCGCCGCTCGCCAGTTCGAAGTCATGTTCGTAGCTGACGCTCGCCGAAAAGCGCGGTGCGTGGGCGAGCTCATTGCCCCTGAGCTGCACGATCGAGGACGCCTTGCCGCCGTCGTAGAGCCGTCCATCGACGCTTTCCAGATCGTCCAGCTTGGTCTTCTGGACCGTGCCGGAGAACTGCAGGCGATCGGCGGGGGTGAAGTTGGCGGTGAGTTCCGCTTCGAGGCCGTACGCCTTCGCGCCCTTGGCGTTCTGCGTCACGATCTGGCTGCGCACCACGTTACCTTCGTCGTCGCGGAAGGTGACGGCCTGGTTGACCTGATATCCCTTGAAGTCGGAATAATAGGCCGCCAGGTTCAGCGTCACGCGGCGATCGAGGAAGCGGGTCTTCAGGCCGACTTCGTAGTTGGTCAGGGTTTCGGGGTTGGTAAGGCCCGCGTTATCCTGGATGTTGCCCGACTTGAAGCCGGTCGAGATGCTGGCATAGCCCAGGGTATCGGCCGCAAGGTCGGCATCGACGCGGGCCAGATAGGTCAGCTTGTTCCACTTGCCCTTTACGTCGTTGTTCGAGATCGAGAAGCCGGGCAGCAGGTCGACCAGTTCCGCGGCAGTGGCGCCGGGATAGGCGCCGAAGATGCCGCCCTGGCAGGCGCCGCCGGGCGCCGAATCCGCCGCCGAGCAACCGTCGCCGGAGAACGTGACGTTGCGGCCGCCGATGTCCTGCTTCTTGTCGGAGGTATAGCGCAGGCCGCCGGTCACGCGCAGCCAGTCGGTGGCATGCCATACGGCCTGGCCGAACGCGGCGCGGCTGTCGATCTGGCGGTTGGCCTGGATGAAGCTGCCCGCCCAGCTGAAGGTGCCGTCGCGGTAGCCGTTGCGCTGGTCGATATCGAAGCGGATCTTGTTCTTTTCGTGGCTGTAGTAAGCCCCCAGGATCCAGTCCACGGCCTGCTCGCCGGTGGATTTCAGCTGGACCTCGTGGCTCTGGAAATCATAGCGCGAGGATAGCGTGCGGTTTTCGTTGAAGGCACCCAGCGGCAGGTCGTTGCCGTCGGCATCCACCTGACCGGTCGGCGGCAGCGCGCCTGCATCGGCATCGGTCTGGGTGCTGCCGCCGATGCGCGACCAGCCGGCGATGTAGCTCAGCTGGATGCCGTCGGTCAGGTCGTAGTTCATCGCGGAGCGCACCGCGACCGAATAGCGGTTGGTATCGGGCGCGGTGTCGGACAGCGTCGACCAGCGCTTGGTGCCCGCGCGCGGGGTCTGCAGCAGACCGATCACCGGCGCGCCGTTGTCCAGGAAGCCCTCGGCCGAAAGATTCCAGCTGAACTTGTCGCTCGGCTGCCACAGCATCGAGACGCGGCCCGATTGCTGGTCGGCGGCGTAGTACTTCTTGCCGCTGGTGACGAAGGCCGACTTGTTGATGCCGGTGATATCCGGAGCGGGCTGGTACGAGGCATAGCCGTCATGCCGGTCGCTGACGAAGGCGACGCGGAAGGCCAGGGTATCTGTCACCGGGATGTTGATCGCGCCGCGCACGCCGAAGCGGTCGTAATTGCCGGCGGTCAGTTCCACGCTGCCTTCGAACTTGCCGAGCTTGGGCTTGGCCGAGATCAGGCTGAGCGCGCCCACGGTGGCGTTGCGGCCGAACAGCGTGCCCTGCGGGCCGCGCAGCACTTCGACGCGCTCCATGTCGTACATCAGCACCGAGGCGCCCTGCGAACGGGGCGAATAGATCCCGTCGATGTAGATGGCCACTTCGGGGTCGGCGACTTCGGTATAGGCACTGTCGTTGCCGATGCCGCGCAGGGTCAGCAAGACCGCCGACTGGTCGCCCTGCTGGTTGAACTGGAGCGAGGGCACGAAGCGGGCGAGGTCGGTGACGTCCTTCACCTGGTTCTTGTTCAGCGTGTCCTGACTGAAGGCCGAAACCGCGATCGGGGTCGATTGCAGCGTGGTTTCGCGGCGGGTCGCGGTGACGATGATGTCGTTGTCGGATGCGGCCTGTGGGGCCGCCTGCGGAACGGCGGCGTCCTGCGCATGCGCTGCGGATACGGAAAATAGGCAAGTCGCAAGCGCTGTGCTCGCGACGAGTGCGTGCCTCGTCATGATCATCCTCCCAGATGCGTCGTGTTTGTGAGGGTGCAAAGACCAAATCCTGACATCGTTGTCAACACGTGATTTGACAACGATGTCAAAAATCGTGCCTTATCCCTTTCCGGCTTTTGCAATGGTGCGAAGGGTATTCTAGATGACGGTCATGACCGTTTCGCCAGCGTCGATTTCACCGTTAGCATCGCCGGAATTCGCGGCGAAGCGGCTGTTCCGGCTGTCGATCGGGGTGTTCTTCATCGGCGGTTTTCTCAGTTCGGCGGTCAGCCTGCTGGTGCCGCAACTCAAGGCGGTCCTGGCGCTGGATTACAAGGGCGCGCTGCTGATCCAGCTGGCGTTTCATTCCAGCTATCTGTTCTTCGCGCTGCCCGCCGCGCTGGCCGTGGTGCGAATCGGCTACATGCGGGCGATCGCCTTCGGACTGTCAGTCATGACCGCCGGCTGCCTGGCTCTGGCGGTCGCGCAGGGCGCACGCCAGTTCGCGCTGGTGCTGGGCGCCCTGCTGCTGCTTTCGGCCGGACAGACGGTGCTCCAGATTGCTTCCAACACCGTGGTCACCGTGATCGGTCCTTCGCGCGGGGCGGCATTCCGGCTGACGCTGCTGCAGGGGTTCAATTCGCTCGGCACGGTGATGGGGCCGCTTTTGAGCGCGCCGTTCCTCCTCGCGCAAGCCGGTCCGGGCGAGGAGGCGGCGGTCAGGGCATCCTTGCCTTTCGTGGTTTCGGGGGCAGTTCTGGCAGCGCTGTCCACGGCGTATCTGGCGCATCGCGGATTGCTGGGTGACGCCGCCGGCACGGCGCAGGGACTGCCGCTGCGACGGCGCCGCCAGATTTTCGCGGTGCTGCGCGATCCGGGCCTGCTATGGGGCACTTTCGCCATCTTCGTCTATGTCGGCGCGGAAGTGACGATCGGGACATTGATGACCAACGTATTGATGCTGCCCGAGCGGCTGTCGATTTCTCCCGTCAGCGCCGGACGGCTGGTGAGCCTGTACTGGGCCGGGGCGATGGTGGGCCGCTTTGCCGGGGCCTGGTTGATGACCCGGATGGGCGAAGCGGCACTGCTGCTTTATGCGGCGCTGGGGGCGGTCCTGCTGACGTGCGCCGCGATCGTCCTGCCGGGCGTGGCCGGATCCGCCGCCCTGATCGCGATGGGGCTGTGCAACGCGATCATGTATCCGACGATCTATGCGATGGCGATGCCGCGCGAGGCCCGCCTTGCTCCGCTGGCCTCGATGTGGCTGTGCATGGCGGTGGTGGGCGGCGCCGTGGTGCCGATGCTGACCGGAGTGCTCGCCGATGCGATCGGCCTTTTGCCGGCGCTGCTGCTACCGGCACTGTGCTACGTCGCGATTGCGGTATTCGCCGCATTCTGCGCCGCCCCTCGCGAGATTCCGGCATGAGCGTGATCACCATCAAGGACGTTGCCGCCAAGGCCGGAGTCTCGGCCAAAACCGTCTCGCGCGTGATCAACGGCGAGGCGCATGTCCGCCCGGAACTGCGCGAGCGGGTGGAGCAGGTGGTCGCCGAACTCGATTACCGGCCCAATGCCTTTGCACGCAGCCTGTCGAGTTCGCGTTCCTACTTGCTTGGCCTGTTCATCGACGATCCGGTGTCCGGCTATGCGGCCGACGTCCAGCACGGCGCGCTGATGCGCTGCCGCGAGCGCAGCTATCACCTTGTCGTCGAGCCGGTCGACCTTGGCGGTGCGGACTGGGCGGGTCAGGTGCGCTCCAGCATTGCCGCGCTGCGCCTCGACGGGGCTATCGTCGCCCCGCCCATCTGTGACGAAGCCGCGCTGACCGCCCTGTTCGCCGAGGCAGGCTTGCCCATGGTCCTCGTCGCGCCAAGCTCGAAGGCCGCGGCGTCGGGCAGCGTGCGCATGGACGACCGCAGCGCCGCGCGCGAGATGACCGATTACCTGCTTGGTCTGGGGCACCGCCGCATCGCCTTCATCCAGGGACCGGAAAGCCACCGGTCCTCGGCCCGGCGCGAGGACGGGTATCGCGAGGCGATGGCGAAAGCCGGTATCGCCGTGGACGAAAGCACCGTGCTGCGCGGCGATTTCACCTTCCGCGCCGGTCTGGAACTGGGCGAGCGGCTACTTTCGGGTCTGCCGCGCCCGACCGCCATTTTCGCGGCCAACGACGACATGGCGCTGGGCGCTCTCATCACTGCGATGAAGCTGGGCATCGCCGTGCCGGAGGCGCTGTCGATCTGCGGCTTCGACGATTCCGCGTCATCCCGCGCCGCCTGGCCGCAGCTGACCACGATCCGGCAACCCAAGGCGGAAATGGCCGGTGCGGCAGTCGATATATTGGTGAATCCGCAGTTTAGGAAACAGGCAGGCGGTGCGCAGTCGCATCTGCTCCTGCCCCACGAACTGATCATCCGGGGCAGCACTGCAATCGCGCCGGCAAGGTAGCGGAGTTTCTGGCGCAGAGCAGGTGATCCCTGCCGCAAACGGCCTCGAGATGCCGCGATGCTGTACCGGAGCGGCGATTGCGGATCGTCGGGCCGGGGCGCGGAGCCGATCGCCTTGCCCCGCGCCGAGTTGGCCGGGGCCGCGCCGGTCCGATCAGCCCGGCGGGGCGCAATGCTGCGTCGACCCTATACGTGGGCATGACGGTCGAGGCGATCTTGGTAGCGCCCGGCTGGGCGACCCCGATCAGGCGATTGACCCATAAGTTGGCGACGCGCACTTCAAGCCGGTTGGCCCCGCGCCGGACCACCGCGCCGATATCGACCCGGAAGGCGAATGCCACAAGGTGCCGATGAGGCGGCCGTTGACGCGGACCTCCGCCAGGTCTCCGACTTGCGCGAGATCGAGCAGCAGCGGTGCGCCGGGCTTGTAGCCGGCGGGCGCCGCAAACGTCTTGCCGTAAGTGGCGATACCCGAGAAATAACGGATACCGGGGTCCACCTGTTCGTTGAGCGGGGCCAGCGCGGGCAGGCTCGCGGCCTTTGGCGCACCGCGTTCCGCCTCGAACGCCACTTCCCAGGCGCCGTCGAGACGCGCAGCCAGTCTCGGCACCGCATGAGCGACGGCCCGGAGACACCTCCAGGTTTCATCCTATCGCCGAGCTTCCTGAATGGTCGATCGAGAATGCTGGATCTGCCGCGACGTGTCTTGCGTAAGGTGGTGACTGCCGGCGGCATTCTTGTTGGCCCCGTAGGCGTTCAGTCGCCGGCGCGGACCTGTCGCAGGAGCACTTTCCCGAGAAACTCCAGCTCAAACGTGGCTTTTTCGAGCGGGCGTTCGACCTGGCGCCCAGCGTGAGCCGCAAGGCGAAGGCTGAGGGATCGCAGCTGCCGCCGCCGTCGCCGCGGAAGCGGGCAGGTGATGCCAGGCACATGTGGCATCGCTTTCCCGGATGCAAGGCAGGGTAGCCCGTAAGCCGATCAGTTTCGGCGCATGAAATCTCGTGATCAAGCAATCCAGAGTCACAATAGGGAAATATTGCAGCCCTATCGGCCCGCTCGACGATCGCCGCAGTGGCGATAATCACTCAGGGGTATTTCATGAAAATCCAGCGTCATTGGCTGGCGACGACCGCGTTCGCCCTGCTTGCGCCTGCCTGCCTTTCCACAGCTGCACAGGCGGCCGAAGCTGCACCGGACGCGGTGGCCGATGCTGCCGAAGGCGGCGGCCTTGGCGAAATCGTCGTCACCGCGCAGAAGCGTCGCGAGAATCTGCAGGAAACCCCGATTTCGATTTCGGTGATGCGCAGGGACGACCTGACCAATCGCCACGTCACGTCGCTTGTCGATCTGGGCGACGGCGCCATCCCGTCGCTGAAAGTTGCTCCGTTCTACTCGCGCAACTCCGCGCTGATCGTGAATATCCGCGGCATCGGCGTGCTGTCGGACGGCAACCAGCCGGCGCGCGACCAGGGCGTGGGCGTCTATATTGACGGCGTCTATCTCGGTCGTGCCCAGGGTCTTGGCACCGCGCTGTTCGACATCGAGAACGTCGAAGTGCTCAAGGGCCCGCAGGGCACGCTGTTCGGCCGCAACACCGAAGGCGGCGCGGTCAACATCGTGACCAAGAAGCCCTCCGGCGAATTCCACGTCAACGCCACCGGCGGCGTCGGCAACTTCGGCATGTACAAGGGCGAGGTCCATGTGGACCTGCCGTCGATCGCCAATATCGCGTTCAAGATCGACGGCGTCGTCGCCCGCCGCGATCCGCTGGTCAAGAATCCGCAGCAGGGTCAGGCTGGCTTCAACCAGTACGACAAGCAGGGCTTGCACCTCGAGGCGCTGTGGAAGCCTTCGCCCGATTTCAGCGCGGACTACAGCTTCGATACGTCGAAGGACGAATCGACCTCGCTGTACCTCAACCTTCTTGCTGCCGGGACCAATACCCAGGCCGCGCTCGGCACCGTCCAGCCCGACCGCGTCAAGACCGCCAACGTCGGCGTCCCGATGCAGCCCAGCGTCGGCAAGGTCCATGGTCACCGCCTGACCCTGGAATGGACCGCGACGCCTGACCTGACGATTAAGTCGATCAGTTCGTACCGCAAGCTTTACCAGGATCAGTGGGACAACGGCTCGGCTTCGACCACCATGTCGCTGTCGCCTTCGGCGCTGGCAGCGAAGGGTGCGGCCGGCTTCACGGGCACGCAGTTCGCCCGCTACAGCCTGGCCCTGTTCAACCAGAACCAGTGGAGCCAGGAAGTTCAGGCCATCGGCGAAGTGGGCCGGGTCAAGTACGTGGCCGGCGCCCTGTACTACCGCGAGCACGTCTCCGACAATGCGCAGGCGTTCTACACCAACCAGTTCACCAATGCTGCCGGCTCGGCTTACGTGCTGCGTCAGATCGACTACGGCGCGCAGGCGATCGACCGCGAAAGCCACGTGACCACCCGCAGCGTCGGCGCTTTCGGCCAGGCCACCTGGACCCCGGCGGTGATGAACGATGCCATCCACCTGACCGGCGGCCTGCGCTGGACCAAGGACATGAAGCACGGCGCGCTCACGATCGTGAACAACGCCCTGCCGATCAACCGCGACGGCGTCTCCGGCCCGATCGGCCTCGACGCCAGCTGGTCGCGCGTCGATCCGATGGTGAACCTGGCTGTCGATCTGTCGCAGGACGTCCACGTCTATGGCAAGTGGAGCACGGGCTACAAGTCGGGCGGCGCCAACTCCCGTTCGCAGAACTACGATGCCTTCAACCCGGAAACGGTGTCGATCTTCGAGATCGGCGCCAAGACCGAGTTCTTCGACCACCATGCCCGCTTCAACATCGCCGCCTACGCGGGCACGTACAAGGATATCCAGGTCGATTTCCAGCGCCCGTACGAGACCGGTGGGGTGCGTACCACGCGCACGACGACCTCGACGATCAATGCCCCTGGCACCGGCGGTCTGCACGGCATCGAAGCCGAGTTGACGGTCAATCCGCTGGCAGGTCTGACGCTGGGCGCTTCCTATTCGTACCAGTACGTCAACATCCCGGCGACCGTGAACCCCTACCCGAACGCCGCCGGCGTCGTCAGCACCGTCGCGGTTCCGATCTATCAGTCCTACACCCCGCGCCACTCCGCCAGCGGTACGCTGGACTACGAATTGCCGATGAACGGTTACACCGTTCGCGCGCATCTCGACGGTAACTTCGACAGCGGCTTCTATGCCAACGTCTCCGACCCGGTCTATACCGGCCCGGGTGCCGCTTCGAACGTGTATCAGCCCAAGGGTGACAAGGCGTTCATCGTCAACGGCCGTCTGGCCGTCGGCGATATCGCAGTCGGTTCGGGCGATGCGCAGCTGACTTTCGCAGTCTGGGCGCGCAATCTCTTCAACGAACAGCATGTGTTCTACAAGGCCCTGAGCCCGACTTCGGGGCTCAACGGGTTCTTCAACGAACCGCGTACGTTCGGCGGCGAGATGAACATCCGCTTCTGATACTTCTTCGCGGGCCGGCCTTGTACAGGTCGGCCCGCTTCTTCTGTTTCAGTGTTCGGCGCCTTCTCCCCGAAAGTCACTGTGATGCGGCGTTTCGCGATTGCGGCTCCAGGCGAAGGCAGCCATTCCGCATTCCGGATATGCGCAAGGATAACGCTTCTATTTCAACACTATATCAGGTGATCAAGAAGCCTGCTGGGGCGTCGAAAAGACGACCTATTACATAACATAGTTCTATAACGATGTTTCATTATAATATGTCTCCCCGCGACGATCGGCAGTGTTGAATGCCGATTGCGAGATACGGGGAGGATTCGAATATGCAGCGCATTCACGCGTTGAGGGCATTCCTGCAAGTCGGCGTCGGAGCACTCGGAGTGGCGGCTGCCCTCGGGGCTGCGCCGTCCCATGCGCAGACGGCGCAGGCGGAGGCCGACGGTGCTTCCACAGGCGAGATCATCGTATCGGCCCGTCGGCGCGAGGAAGCCCTGCGCGACACGCCGGTTGCGATCACTGCGGTCAATGCGGCCGCGCTGGAAGCCAAGGCATCGGTCAATATCGGCGACATCATGGGCGCGGCGCCCAGCGTCATGATCACCCAGCAGAATTCAGGCGCTGCCGCCGCCAACGTCGCGATCCGCGGGCTGTCGTTCGCGGACGTCGACAAGTCGTTCGATCCAACGGTCGCGGTCGTCGTCGATGGCGTGTTCATCGGCACCAGCACCGGGCAGTTCTTCGACTTCTTCGACATCAGCCAGATCGAGGTTCTGCGCGGGCCGCAGGGCACGCTGTTCGGGCGCAACACCATCGGCGGCGTGATCAACATCCGGCGTACCCGCCCGAAGTTCGAATTCTCCGGCAAGGTCGAGGCATCGTACGGAAACTACGACACCTGGGCCACGCGTGCCGTCGTCAACATTCCGATCATCGACGATGTCTTGGCGATCAAGCCGTTCTACTTCCACAACCAGACCGACGGCTATTACCACCATGGCATCACCGGCGAACGCACGGGCGGATCGAATGCCGAGAATTTCGGCGTCGCGGCGCTGCTCCAGCCGTCATCGAACTTCGACGCGCTGCTGACGCTGGAAAAGCAGGTGCAGGACTTCGTGCCGGTCAATTCGAACATCAGCAAGACCGGAGAGGTCTTCTGCCTGCTCGAACCCGCCAACGAGTGCAACCGCAACACCACCACCGACCTCTACACCGTGTTCGGCACGCCCGGAACTTCGCACTACGAGTCTCCCGCCGCGACGCTGGAAATGAACCTCGATGCGGGGGCCGTGAAGTTCACCTCGGTCACAGGCTACCGCAAGTCCGACGAAACGCAGACGCAGGACTTCGACGGTTCGTCCGCCGACATCTATTTCTCCGCCCGCTCGCAGACGTACCGCCAGTTCAGCCAGGAACTGCGCGCCGCGGGCAAGATCAGCGACAGCCTGGACTATGTCGTGGGCGGCTACTTCTTCAAGTCGCGCTACTCCCTGCAGCAGCGCACGCGCATCACGCTTTTCGCGCCGCCCGCGATCGCCGAGCAGGACAACATCGGCCATGCCCGCTCGCTGGCCTTCTTCGGTGACTTCAACTGGGCCTTCGCCGACAGCTGGCGCCTGTCGTTCGGTGGTCGCTGGACGCAGGACCGCAAGCAGAACATGGCGCGCATCGACGCAAGCCAGTTCCCGAACGCCACTGTCAGCAACAGTAAGTTCACGCCCAAGATCGGCATCGACTTCCATCCCACTCCGGACATGATGCTCTACGCCTCATGGTCGCGCGGCTATCGTTCCGGCGGCTTCTCGGGCCGCGGAACGACGCTCTTCTCGGCGACGACACCCTATGGGCCGGAGACGGTGGACTCCTTCGAAGGCGGCTTCAAGGGTTCCCTGCTCGACGGACTGCTTGAACTCAACGTCGCTGCCTTCCTGGCGGACTACAAGAACCTCCAGCAGAATACGACCATCCCCGCACAAGGCGGCGTCGGCAGCGAAACCATCGTGACGAACGTGGGCTCGGCCAAGCTCAAGGGCATCGAGGTGGAATTCACCGCGCATCCTGCGCAGGGCCTGACGCTGTCCGGTTCGCTGGGCCTGCTCGACAACAGCCTCAAGGACTTCATTTCCCAAGGCGCGATCAGTGCCACGGTGCCGGGCACCCGCATCATAGACTATTCGAACGTCTCGATGATCTACGCGCCCAAGTCGACCCTGTCGCTGAACGCCAACTACAAGGTGCCGACCGGCTTCGGCGAAGTCGTGGCGAACCTGGGCTATCGCCACATCAGCCCCTACGACCAGCAGATCGGACTGGACGCCACCGCGACTTATCCCGCGACCGGCACCATCGTCGTGCCGCGCAACGACCCGCGCGTGCGTTCGGACACGCAGGACCTGCTCGATGCCAGCCTGACGACGCGGTTCGACCTGGGCGGTCATACCGCACGTATCACCGCGTTTGGGCGCAACCTCCTCGACGATCGCGGCCCCAATGCCGCCTTCACCGTCGCAGGTCTCTGGTCGTTCTCCAGCGCCCGTGAACCGCGCACTTACGGCGTGATCCTGGGTTACGAGTTCTGATCCATCGCTGCCTGTTCAGGCAACTCGCCGCTCCGGGGGAGGACACTTCCCAACTTTGCCGAACCCGGGGCGGCCACCTATTCGCAACGGAGAACGCGGTGCTCGATTACAGCAAGGTATTCCACACGGGCGTGCTGGTCCCGGACCTCGACGAAGCCATGGCGTTCTACGGGCGCACGCTGGGGCTGAAGTTCGCCGAGCCCTTCACGCTGGAAGGCTTCCCCGTGTGGACGCCCGAGGCCGGCCTCAAGACGATCACCAATCGCTTCACGATCTCGTGCGAAGGGCCGGTGCGGCTCGAACTGCAGCAGGGGGAGGCCGGCAGCTTTTTCGACTCGGCAGCATCGCGCGGCGACCATGTCGGCCTCTGGGTGGACGACGTGGCGGGTACGGTGGACGACCTGACCGCGCAAGGATGGAGCGTCATCGCCGCCGGGGCCGCACCCGAGGAACGGTGGGGACCGTTCGCCTATGTGAGACCGGCGGGCGGCGGCATGGTCGTCGAACTTGCATCGTCGATGCTGCGTCCTGCCTTCGAGCGATGGTGGCAGGGCGGCCCATTGACCCTGGATTGATGTCCGGCCGTATCGGCACGCACGACATACGCAACACGCGAGGACGACGATGAATGACCTTCTGAACCGGCTGGATGGCGATGCAGGCGTCAGGCGAACCCTGGCTCGCCTTGGAGATTCGATCTTCCGCCGCGATCCCGAGGCGCATGGCGAATGCTATGCCGAGGACGGTGAGTGGCACGCCTTCGGGACCATCACCCGCGGGCGTCAGGCCGTCGTCGATCACTGGTGGAACGTCATGCAGGGCTTTCCCTTCGTCCGGCAGTCGATTTCCTCGCTGGTGATCGAGGTGGACGGGGACACGGCCGCGTCTCGCGGGCATGTGGACGAAGTGCTGCGCATGCCTGACGGATCATATCAGGTGGTGATGGGCATCTATCACAGCACCTTCCGCAAACACGGAGACGAATGGCTCATCAAGGTGCACCGCTACGATCAAGTCTATTACGGGTCGCCGATGCTGGACGGGAAGTTCTTCCCGGTCATGGACTACGGCAAGCCGCCGCACGATCCGGACCCCTCACGCATGACCGCGACGATGGACATCAGCCTCTGACGGAAAGCGGCAGCCCCGGCGCGGCAGCCGGCAACCGATTGGGGACGATCGAAAGGACCCGGCATTATATACGTATGTGCCAAATGAAATCCGGTGCCCGCCGCTGGTGCGAAGGCTTGGCTTCGCTGATCTGCGGCAGTAGCGTGAGCGGTCACGACGTCTCTCCGAAATCGAGGTAAATCGCCCATGCCGCGCATAGTCGATCACGAACAGCGGCGCAGGGAGATCGCCAAAGTCGTATCCGGCATTGTGCTAAAAGGCGGCGTCGAGGCCGTCACCATCCGCGCCGTGGCCGAGGAGTGCGGCTACAGCACCACCATCGTGTGCCACTACTTTCGCAGCAAGCACGAAATGCTGGCCTATACCCAGCGGGTCGCATGGCAGCGGGGACTGGCGCGGATCAGGAAGGCGAGCAGGGACGGCAAGGACTTGCTGGCATGCCTCGACTTCGCGCTGCCCATCACAAGCCCGCGCTGGCAGGACTGGCACTGCTGGCTGGCGTTCTGGGGACAGACCCCGGATATCGAGGGCATCGAAACGGAGTGGTCGGAAAGCAGCACCGTCAGCAACGACGTGTTCGTCGATCTGATCGTGAAGGCACAGGCGCGGGGCGAATTCGATCCGACCGAGGATGCCAGGGACGTGGCGACCGACATCCAGGTCGCGATCAACGGCATCGCGACCCTGGTTGCCATTCAGCGTTCGGACTGGCCTGCCAGGCGTCAGCGCGAAATGCTGCGCAAGCATCTGCTGCGCCTGGGCTACCGGCCGAGGAATCAGGAGCCCGGAATGACGGACGGCACCTCGACCTGATCTCATCGCGCGCCGAATGCACACCCGGCGATCCGCCTTGCGCGCGAAACACCCGGACCTCGGGACGCGATTAGGCGGGCCCTTAGACGAACGAAGAAAGATACGACAGGCGCCTTGCGGCGACCTGGAAAATGCGTTCGTCGATCGGAAGCCGGCGCCCGGCGCGTGGTTTTCCGAACGGGCGCTCCAGTCACAGGTTTGACGGCATACCGTGCTGCGCGTTGTGCGATGCAGCGATGGGGCTTGCAATGCCCCCATTTTGGTTTCTATTTTGTGACAAACGGTTGAACGTGGATCGGCTCTCCAGTGTGATGGATATCGAAGGCGCGGGCTCCAGCAGGCTTGCGGGGGTGTTGCTCGCGAATCGTGCCCGGCTGCGGGCCTACCTCATGGCGCGCGGCGCGGGGGATATTGCCGAGGACATCCTGCAGGAGATGTGGATCAAGGCCTCGTCGATCGACCGAGACGTCGAACCGAGCCCGCTGTCCTACCTTTTTCGCATGGCCGAGCGCCTGCTGCTCGATGCCCGGCGGCAAGGCGCCCGCCGCTCGGTGCGGGATGCCGGCTGGGCCGAGGTCAATGACCGGGACCAGCAGCCCTCGGCCGAGCAGGCGCTGATCGCCCGGCAGCAGGTCGGCATCGCCTCGCAGCGGCTGCGGGACCTGGGGCCGCGCGTGGAACACGTCTTCCGCCGCTATCGGCTGGAAGGCGTGGAACAGCGGGTAATAGCCGAGGAACTGGGCGTGAGCCTGAGCACGGTGGAGAAGGACTTGCGCAAGGCTTACGTCGCCCTTCTGGATATCAGGAGCGGCCTCGATGCGGATTGACGGCGGCGGCGGCGTTATGTGCCGGAGATTATGGTGACGGACAAGGCACGCCTCGACAACGAAGCGCTCGACTGGGTGATCCGGCTGGGCGATCCCCGGTTCGCGGACTGGGATGCGCTGACGGCGTGGCTCGCCCTGTCGCCGGATCACGCGCGTGCTTTCGACATCCTGCAGCTTGCCGAGGTCAAGGCGGTGGACGAGGTGGCGGAGGGGCTTCCCCCTTCCCGGGCCGAGTTCGTCGCGGTCAACGACAACCCTTCGCGGCGATACCTGCCGGCGGGCATCGCCGCTGGGGTGGCGGTGCTGGTGGGCCTCGGCTTGTGGCTGGGCCTCAGGGGCGAGGATGCGCGGCCGTGGCAGGAGTATCGCACTGCGGCCGGCGTGCACCGTGATCTGCGACTGGCCGACGGCACCCGCCTTGCGCTCAACGGCGATACGGTGGTCCGGCTCGATCCCGGCGGGCGCGGGGCGGCGCTGGTGTCGGGCGAGGCGCTGTTCGTCGTGCGCCACGATGCGGCGCGGCCTTTCGTCGTCACCGCGGGCGGGGCGACTATCACCGACCTGGGCACACGCTTCGACGTCGTGAGCGAGCCCGGGCGGCTGGCCGTAAGCGTCGCCGAAGGCTCGGTGGCGGTGGCGGTGGCGCAGGCGGAGGGTGAGGGAGGGCTGGTCCTCACTGCCGGGCAGGGGTTCGAACGGGCAGGAACACGCGGGCGACGGTTCGATCTTGCGCCCGAGGGCGTCGCCGGCTGGCGCGAAGGGCGGTTGCACTACGAGGATGCCCCGGTATCGCTGGTCCTCGCCGACGTTGCCCGCGCGACCGGGCTGCGCGTGGAACTGGAGGGGCAGGGCGGGGACCGGCGCTTTACCGGAACGATCGGCCTCGACGGGCCGCCCGAAGCGGTGAAGGAACGGGTGCGCCTGCTGCTGAGCGCGGACGGCGGTTCGGACTGAGATGCGCGGGCGGGGGGTCTTCGCTCTCGCAATGGCGCTTGTCGCGGCGCCGGACCGGGCCTGCGCCCGCGACCTTGCGATACCTTCGTGCACCCTCGCGGAGGCGATCGACATCATCGCGCGCGGCACCGGCGCCAGCATCGGCACCACCAACCCGGCGCTGTTACGGCGACGGATCGCGTCCAAGCGGGTGTCGGGCGGGGTCGACAACATGCTCCGGCAGATTCTCGGCAACGGCGTGATGCTGCGCCGGCTCGGCGGCGATTCGTGGCTGATCGTCGGCCTGCGCCGGCTTGAAGCGGAGCCCGTGTCCGCCCTGATCCCGATGCGTCCGCCCGAACCCGGCGGTGCGGCGATCGTCGTCGCTCGGAGCCGGAGCGATGCGGCGCTGCATGCGTTTCCCCTCACCGCGCGGGTCATGCCCGGTGCGATGATCGATGCGGCTGCGGCGATGCGAGGCAGCGATGCGCTGGCGGACAGGGTGGCGCTGGTGAGCGGAACGCACCTGGGGCCGGGGCGCGACAAACTGTTCTTGCGGGGGATCGCCGATTCGAGCTTCGCGGTCACCCGTGCGGCGACGGTGGCGCCGTACCTCGGGGAGCAGCGGCTGACCTATCGTGCGGCCGATCCCGGTCTGCTGCCGCTCGACCTGGAGCAGGTGGAGGTGCTTCCCGGCCCCCACGGCACGCTCTACGGTGCGGGCGCCCTGGGCGGCATCGTCCGGTTGCAGCCGCGCGCTCCCGATCTCGGCGAGGCATCGGCGCGGGGCTGGGGCGGAATCTCGGCGACGACGCACGGAGCGATGGGGGGCGACCTCGGCGGCCTGGCCAACCTGCCGGTGGTGGAGGGGCAGCTGGGGTTGCGCGTGCTGGGCTATCGATCGGACGCCGGAGGCTACATCGACGATACGGCGCGCGGGGACAAGGACGTCAATCGTGTGCGCACGACCGGCGGCAGGCTGGCGCTGCGCTACCGTCAGGGCGACTGGACCGCGGACATCGGCGGCGCGGTCCAGGCGATCCGCAGCCACGATGCGCAGTACGCGCAGCCGGGCACGGGATCGGGGGCGGCAGGCGCGCTGGAGCGGCGCAGCGGTGTCGCCGAGCCATCGTCCGACCATATCGCGCTTGCCTCCGCCACGGTGAGGGGCGGCGGCGGGCCGGTGCATGTCAGCGCGACGGTGGGCGCGGTGGAACAGCGCATGGACCAGAACTATGCCGCCACCGCGCGCGACGGCGGCGCGATCCTCTATCGCCAGGCCGACCACGCCAGCCTGGTCACGATCGAGGCTCGGGCGTGGCGGGAGCCCGGCGACGGCCCGAGCTGGGTGGGCGGGGTGAGCATTCTCTCCAGCCGGGCGCGGCAGATCCGTTCCGTGCTGCCCGAAAGCCCCGGCGATCGGCTGCGCGTGCGCAATGACAACACCGAACTCAGTGCTTTCGGCGAAGTGACGCTCGATGCGGGGCCGGGGCTCAGCTTCACCGGCGGCCTGCGCCTCAGCCGCATGACGCTGGATGGGGATGCGCTGGGCAAGCTCGACAGCTTCTACTTCTCGCGCGAGCAGCAGCCGGTGTCGGTGGCGCGCAGCGAGACGCGGCTGCTGCCGTCGCTTGCCGCTACGCTGAAGCTGCATGGCAAGGGGCGGGCCTACACGCGCTACGAGCGGGGATACCGGCCGGGAGGGGTTGCCGGCGGGATCGTCTCGCGCAAGTTCGCGTCCGACCGGATCGGCACGCTCGAAGTCGGCCTTCGCGACGTGGGGACCGGCCCGCTGGAATGGGACGCGACGCTGGCCTGGAGCCGGTGGCGCGACGTGCAAGGGGACCTGCTGACGCCGGTGGGCCTGACGTATACCGAGAATATCGGCGATGCCCGCCTATTCAGCGCCGATGTCACGGGGCGCGCGCAAGTGACGGGGCGGCTGCAACTGCTGGGCGCGGCGATGGTGGTCCGCGACCGGCTGCATCCGCTGGAATACTTGCGCGACGGCAGCCGTTCGCTGCCCAATGTGCCGGGCCTCTCGCTGCGAGGGGAGGCGCGCTATCGCCTGCCGCTGCGCGCGGGGCGGAGCCTCGGGCTCGGCGCGCTGGTCGTGCACGAAGGCGTGTCGCACCTGGGGGCGGGCGCAAACCTCGACTTGCGGCAGGGCGGGGTGACCCGGCTCGACCTGTCGGGGCGGCTGGAACTCGACCGGGCGGTGGTCGCGCTGTCGGTCGAAAACCTGCTGGATGCGCGCGGCAATCGCTTTGCGCTGGGCAATCCCTTCACCTTGCGGGCGGGCGCGCAGACCACGCCGCAGCGCCCGCGCACGGTACGGTTGGGCTTCGAAGCAGGTTTCTGAAGAAAAAGTGTCAATTATGTAATTTCCCTTACGGGTAGGCCCTTGGGGTGGCGTTTTGCCGGCATCGAGGGGGCAACGGGTCGGGTCCCGGGGTTTTTACATCGCCAATGCGCTGCCCGGCTCCGGCCGGTGCGCGCCACGGACCCGACCGACGATTGCTCCTGGACGCTACCAGGGAGCACCACGTGCACGACGACCGCGTTAATACGATCCTCAAGCCCACCCGGCACCTCCGATCCCCCGCCCGTTCACGACCGCGCCGTCATGTATTGCGGCTCGGCACCTGCCTGACCGGCGCCGCCGCCGCGCTGTTGATCGGCACCGCCCCTGCGGCGGCCGCACCGGCCTGCGGCCTGTTGACCCTGACGGCGGTGACCTGCCCGGCCTCGTCCAGCTATCCGGGCGGCATCCATTACGGCGTCGGGGCGGGCGAGACTCCCCAGGACCTGACCGTCCATCTCGGGGACGGCGTTGCGGTGGAAACCGGCGACGACTACGTGAACGGTATCAATGTCACCAACTTCTCGGGCGGTGCGGCGGCGGTGATCGCCGACGGCGCGAGCACGATCGCCACGCAGGGCACCGGTTCGATCGGCGTTGCGGGCAACACCGACGCAGGCGACCTGACGATCCATGTCGGCAGCGTGTCCACCCAGGGGAGCGAGGCACATGGCGTGGTCGCGGGCAGCGTCTCGGGCGCGGTCGATGTCCAGGTCGGCGCGGTAAAGACCGGCGGCGCCTTCTCCGACGGCGTCCACGTTTCCGGCTACAGCGGCGCGATCGGCGTTTCGGCGGGCAGCGTCGAGACCAGCGGGCTCTATTCGCGCGGTATCTACGGGGTCAGCACCCAGGGCAGCCTGACCATCGATGCGGGATCGGTCACCACGCATGGCGACTATTCGGTCGGCATCGACGCGCAGGCGGGCCAGCCGCCGGTGTTCGACGAGGAAACCGGCCAGACCGTGCTGGGCGCGCCGACCGACCTCACGGTCCATGCCGACAGCGTGAAGACGGGCGGCTATGCTTCGGACGGGGTGATCGCCACTAACTTCACGATGGGCGAGACCAAGGTGTCGATCGGCGCGATCGCCACCACCGGGGACGAGAGCTGGGGCGCCTACGCGGGCGGTTTCGGCAACGTCTCGCTCTCTGCCGGGACGGTGGAGACCAGCGGCACCGGCTCGGCCGGGATGGGCGCGGTGAGCATCTACGGCAATGTCGATATCAGCGCGGACAGCGTCACCACCCATGGCGATTTCGCGAACGGCATCAACGTGCTTGCTTATGGTACGGACGCTCAGCTGACCATTACGGCGGGCAGCGTCACCACGGATGGCAACAATTCCGCTGCGATCTATGCGGGGGGCTCGGCAGGCTACCTGGGCGAGAACCACAAGTTCACCGTCAAGGCCGACAGCGTCACCACCAACGGCATCAACACGGCGGGCGTCGTGGTGAAGACGGGTGGCGACGTGGACGTGGACCTCGGCACGGTGACCATCAACGGCGACCGTTCGCGCGGTGTTATCATCCAGAATGCCGATGGCGACGTGACGCTCAACATCGACAGCATCGTCACCAAAGGCGCGGTCGCGCTGGGCCGGGATGCGGTCGGCCTGTCGATCGGCAACAGCTTCGGCACGGTCGATGCCACCATCGGATCGATCACCACGGCGGGCGATCATTCTCCGGCGATCCTGACGAACGGAGTCTATTCCGACCAGCACTTCACCATCGGTTCCCTGACCACCACCGGCGATAACGCGGCGGGCTTCCAGTCCTTCCTCGACCACGGCAACCTCACGCTCGAGGTCGGCGCGATCTCGACCTCGGGCGATGACAGCCCTGGCGTCTACGCGCAGTCCTATGCGGGCGACACGGCGATCAAGGCCGGCCAGGTCACCACCGGCGGGAGCAATTCCACCGGAATCAAGGTCACCGGCGTCAGCACCGACGGGCTCGATCACCAGATCGCCATCGACGCGGGCACGATCACCACGAAGGGCGACCAGTCCTCGGGCGTGGACGTGCTGGCGCTCGGCAACGACGCGACGATCCATGCGGGCTCGGTGACGACCGGCGGCGCCTACGCCTCGGGCATCAAGGTCTCCGCGTTGCGCGGTTACAGCGAGGACGGCACGTTCTTCGGCGGCGACGTGACGGTGGACGCGGGCACCGTGGTCACCACCGGCGACGATTCGCGCGGGATCGAGACGCGCACCGACGGCAAGACCACGATCACCGCCGTCTCGGTGACGACTTCGGGTGCGAACGCGGCGGGCATTCATGCCTATGGCTACGGCGACATCGCCATCGACGCCGGGACCGTGAAGACCTCCGGCTACCGGTCGGACGGCATCAACGCCAACAACAATGTCGGCGGGCTGTCGGGCGGCATCACCATCACCGCCGGGGAAGTCAGCACCACCGGGGCGCTGTCGAACGGCATCCGCGCCGCCGCCTACTACGGCAGCACCGGCATCAAGGCCGACAAGGTGACCACCACCGGCTACGGTTCCGAGGCGGTCTACGGCTGGAGCTACTACGGCAACGTCGATATTGACGTCGGCTCGGTCGCCACCAGCGGAACGGCGGCGCGCGGCGTAGTCGCCTATTCGGGCGGCACGACCACCATCAACGTGGGCGACGTGACCACCAGCGGCGCGAACGTGAACCGGGCGTTCCTGGGCACCGGCATCAAGGCGGTCGGCGCGGCCGTGCACGTCACTGCGGGCTCGGTCAGCACGGCCGCAGACTATTCCGCCGCGATCTACGCCAATTCCAACTTCGTCCACGACAACGGACAGGCAGAGCGCGACATTTCCGTTACCGCCGGCACGCTGGTGACAACCGGCTTCGGGTCCGACGGCGTCGATGCGATCAATATCGGTCGCGGCGGGAACATCGCGATCGACGTGGGTTCGATCAGCACGCGGGGCGATTACGCATTCGGCGTGTATTCCTATGCCGTCTACGGGTCTAACACCGTGACGGTGGGAGATATCGCCACCCGGGGCAAGGTCGGTCGCGGCATCGATGCCACCAGCGTCTACGGCGACGTCACGATCACCGGCAACACGATCGCCACCAAGGGCGACTATTCCTATGGCGTTCTGGCGAAGACCGGCGGCGCGCGTTTCTCTGCCGGCGAAACGCTTGCCGTCGATGTGGGCGAGGTTACGACCGAGGGCTTCGGTTCGGACGGTATCCGGGCACTGAGCCTGGGCCGTCAGATGGACACCGTGATCAATGCAGGGTCGGTGAAGACCTCGGGCGACTACGCCTATGGCATCAATGCCTATACCAACGGCGTGGGCAACGCGATTTCCATCACTGCGGGCACCATCGAGACATCGGGCAAGGAGGCACTCGGGATCCAGGCGGTCAACCTGGCGGTGGCCGGGGACATCTCGATCGACGTCGGCAGCATCACCAACCATGGCGATGTCAGCGCGGCGATCTTTGCCTATTCCTATGACGGCAAGGTCTCGATCGACGCGGGCACCGTCACCGGCGGCGCGATCAGCGTATCGGCGCGCTATGGCGACGTGGACGTGAAGGCGGGCACCGTCACTTCCGACCATTACAACAGCACCGGCATCGCCGTCAACGGCCAGAACATCTCGGTCAAGGTCGACAAGGTCGAGGAGACCGGGACACTCGGCGTCGGCATCCTGGCGCTCGGCGCAAAGACGGTCCTTGTCGATGCGGGCGAGATCCTGACCGCTACCGAAGGCGGCTTCGGCGTCGTCGCAGAGGGCACCGACGTCACCGTGAACGTGGGCAAGGTCAAGACCACGGGGCCGATCGCCACCGGCATCTACGCCGCCGTCTTCGGCACCGGCAATAACGGCGACATCACCGTCACCGATGCCCTCTCGACCGCAGGTGACATCTCCGACGGCGTGTTCGCGATCTCCGGGGGGACCATCGGCATCCACAACCGGGGTACTCTGGAAACCTCGGGGCAGGATTCGCGCGGCATCGTCGGCTTCGGCATGCAGGGCGTGACGATCGACGGAACCGGCACGATCACCACCAGCGGGGAGCGCTCGCTGGGCGTGCTTGCGCAGGCGCTGGGCGGCACAGTCTCGGTCAGCCAGGCGGCGATCAGCACCAGCGGCCACAATGCCGCCGGCCTCTATGCGGGCGTCTATGGCGCGAGCCTCGACGGCCAGCCGCTCAGCGGCGACATCCGCATCGATGTGGGTTCGGTCTCGACCAGCGGCGACCTTTCCGACGGCATCGTCGCGGTGAACGCGGCGCAGGGCGGCGGGATCGACATCACGGCGGGCACGGTGACCACCACCGGAGCCGGATCGGCGGGTATCGTCGCGATCGGTTATTCCGGGGCGATCAGGATCACTGCGGGCGACGTGACCACGACCGGCGACTTCGTGCCGGGCCAGCCGATCGGCGACTATTATTACACCGCGCCGCATTTCAACCACGGCATCTACGCGGTCGGCGCCAGCGTCGACGTGACGGCGACCGGGGCGGTTTCCACCAGAGGAGACTTCGCGACCGGCATCTATGCCGCCGCCCTCGACGGCAAGGTCACCATCCACGCCCGGGATGTCGCCACGACCGGCGACAAGGCGGCTGCCGTGCGCGGCTATTCGGCGAGCGAGGGCGTGTCGGTCACGACGACCGGGACGATCTCGACCAGTGGCCGTAACGCCTACGGCGTACTGGCCTTCGGCGCGGGTCCGCTCGATGTGACCAACAGCGGTGATATCGCCACCTCTGGCCAGTTCGCCCACGGCATCTATGCGCTGGGCGGAACCGGGGCGGTCTCGACCGTATCGATCGCCAACTCCGGCAAGGTGGCGACGAGCGGGGAGGCCGCCAACGCGGTCCGCGCGATCAGCCATGGCGGCGACGTGGACGTGGTCTCCACCGGCACGGTCGAAGCCTCGGGCAAGTACGCCTCGGGCGTGCTCGCGGTCGTCGAAAGGCCCGGGCGCGGCGGCGACAAGGTCGCACTGGCCGAGGGCGAGGCCGAGGCGCTGCCGATGCTGACGGTGGACGTCGGCAAGGTCACCGTTTCGGGCGAGGGTTCGGCGGGCGTGGTCGCTCTCAGTTATCGCGGCGACGTGTCGGTCAAGGCGCAGGCGATCGACGCCTCGAAGGGCGGAGCCGGCCTCTCGACGATCTCTGCGGGCACCACCAGCATCGAGGTCGGCAACGTGTCTTCAGGCGGGCGCGGCATCCTGACGATCAGCGCCGGCGATGCCGAGGCCACCGTCACCGGGTCAGTGATCGCACCCAACCACGTCGCGATCGAGATGAACTCCTTCAGCGGCGACACCGTGCTCAACATCGGCAAGGGCGCGACGGTCATCGGCGGCGGCCAGCACAACCCGGCCGACGATCCTTATGTGGGCATCGGCAATGCGGTGATCCTGGGCTCCTACACCGGCGTGACGCTCAACAACGCGGGCACAATCCGCAACCTGGGCGACGGCTACACGGTCTACATGGCGGACCTCGGCATCGGCGACGAGCTGACCACCGTTTACGGCGCGGCCATCACCAACTCCGGCCTGATCGAGGGCAACGTGAAGATGACGGCGGTGGATGACACCTTCGTCAACAGCGGCCGCTTCGATGCGACGAAGGACAGCGACTTCGGTGCCGGACGGGACGTGTTCACCAACAGCGGCATCCTGGCGGTGTCGAGCGGTACATCCGCTGCGGCACGGGCGGCTGCCGCGCCGGTTTCAGTCACGTTCAAGGGGCTGGAGCGGTTCGAGAACAGCGGCCTCATCGACCTGCGCGGCGGAGCGGCGGGCGACACGCTGACGCTGACCGGCGACTATTTCGGTTCGGGTAATGCCCAACTCGGGCTCGATCTCGGGAAGGGCGTTGCCGACAAGCTGGTGATCCAGGGAGCGGCGACCGGGTCCACCGGGATCGTGCTCAACCAGAGCGCATCCGATGCCACGTTGCTGACCAAACCGATCGAACTGGTGAAGGTCGGCGCGGGCAGTGCATCGACGGCGTTCCACATGGCGGCGCCGGACGTCGGGCTGGTGCACTATGCGCTCGCATACGAGGCAGGCAGCTTCGGCCTGACCGCGCAGGCCGGTGCGCCGGTCTATCGGCTCGCGCGGATCGGCGAAGGGGCGCAGGCGATCTGGGACCAGTCCGCGCAGGCATGGAGCAGTCACATGATGCAGCTGCGCGATGACGTGCAGCCCGCCGCCCGTCTGTGGGGCCAGGTCTACGGCGGCGTGAGCAACCGCGACGCCGCGCAGGCGATCGGCAGCACCGACTATGCCCTCGACTACCGCCAAGACTTCTACGGGTTCCAGGTGGGCATGGATCTCGGCGGGTCGATGAACGATGCGGGCTCCGCCGTGTTCGGCGTGACGGCGGGCTACATCAGCTCGCGCCAGAATTTCGAGCGCGGCGGCGACCGGGCGGAATTCGACACGGTCAACGTGGGTGCCTACGGCTCGGTCAGGCGCGGGGCGTTGTTCGGCAATGCTCTGGGCCAGTATGCACACCACGCGATCGACGCGCACGGCCGGGTTCTCGACTGGTCGGACAAGACCAGCGGCGACGGTTACGGCCTGCAGGGCGAGATCGGCGCGCGGCTGGGCTCCGACAAGGTGTTCGTCGAGCCATTGGCCTCGCTGGCGTGGCAGAAGACGGATATCGCCGGGCTCAACCTGCTGGGTCAGTCGATCGAATTCGGCAAGCTCGACGGGCTGACCGGCAAGCTGGGCGCGCGGATCGGCGGCACGGCCAGGGTCTTCGGAACCGAGGCGGTGTTCTATGCCCGGGGAAGCTGGGTCCACCAGTTCGAGGGCAGGCCCGCCGCGACGCTGGTGAGCGGGGGCACCTCAGAAAGCATCGAGGGCCGCCGCATGGGCGACTACGGGCAGGCGGCGCTGGGCGTGACGATCCTCTCCGAAGGCCCGGTCAGCGGCTTCGTAGAGGGTAACGCCACCTTCGGTTCCAGCACACGGGGCGGCGGCGGCCGCGCCGGCGTGCGCTTCAAGTTCTGATCCCGATACCACGAGGGCCGGGTACGCACCCGGCCCTCGCCACAAGCAGAGAACACGACATGACCGACACCGGCTCTGATTCTGGCCCTGATTCTGGCCCCGCTTCTGATCTCGCCACCGCCGAGCGTCCGGCCTCCGCTTCCCCCCCGGAGGCGGAGGCCGGAATGGCTGCGATCCAAACCACCACCGGCCGCGCGTCCGCCCCGGGAGCGGAAGCGGCTACGCTCGCACCCGGCGCCACCAACATCGCCGTCTCGCGCGGGTTCAACGCCTGGCTGCGCACGCACCGGGTGAGCCTGGCCTTCACCTCGTACCAGACCGGGCAACTGTTCCTCGTCGGTGCCCACGCCAATGGCACCGTCTCGTTCAACCAGCAGAGCTTCAGCCGCGCGATGGGCTTGTGCTGGCGGCCGGGGCGGCTCTACCTCGGCTCGCTGTCGCAGCTCTGGAGGCTGGAGAACATGCTGCGTCCCGGCGAACTGGGCAACAAGGCGTTCGACGCCGTGCTGGTCCCGCGCAATGCCCAGACCATCGGCGACGTCGATATCCACGAGGTCGGCGCGGACCGGGACGGCCGGGTGATCTTCGTCAACACCAAGTACAGCTGCCTCGCCACGCTGGACCTGACCCACAGCTTCAGGCCGATCTGGAAGCCGGCGTTCATCTCCAAGCTGGCGCCGGAGGACCGCTGCCACCTCAACGGCATGGCGATGGCGGACGGGGAGGTGCGCTACGTCACCGCCGTCAGCCGCTCCGACGTGCTCAGCGGCTGGCGCGAGCGGCGGCATGAGGGCGGGGTGCTGATCGACGTGCGCGACGACCGCATCGTCACCGACCAGCTTTCGATGCCGCATTCCCCGCGCGTGGTCGGCGAACAAGTCTACGTGCTCGACAGCGGACGGGGCCAGATCGTGCGGATCGACCCCGCGAGCGGCGAGAAGACCGACATCGCGTTCTGCCCCGGCTTCCTGCGCGGCATGGCCATCCACCATGGCCATGCCATCGTCACACTCTCGAAGCCGCGCGACGGCACTTTCAAGGGCCTGCTGCTCGATGGCGAACTGAAGAAGCGCGATGCCGAGGCGTGGTGCGGCCTCATGGTCGTGAACCTCGCGACCGGCCACATCGTCGAATGGGTGCGCCTCGAAGGCCACATCACCGAGTTGTTCGATGTCGCCGCCATGCCGGGCGTGGCCTGCCCCATGTCGGTCGGCCCGCAGACCGAGGAAATCCGGAGCACGATCACCTTCGATCAGCTTTGAACGACCCAGGGAGGGAGCGAAGGTCGTGGTGGTTGCCCCTGCCGCGGCCTTCGTCTCGGTTTATCGCGGACGGGCCGGAAAAGAAGACAGTCGGGATCTGGAAATCGAAGATCCGGTGAGCATCTGGAAAGCGGGCGGCCGCGCAATGGACCCGGAGGCCGCCAGATCGAATGTACCGGCATGGACAGCCAATGACGATTATGTCCTTCTTGGCGATCATGCGAAATCGCGGCATCGATGAAGGGCACTGGCTCATCGTTGGGAGAGGTCGATGGCTACAAGGACCGCGGAGCAATATCCGCCGGAACATTATTCCGGGTGGTTGTTCGGCGCCGACGACACGCCCATCGCGTTCGACAGCTTCAACGCGGAGATCGTCGTCGATTTCGATGGCGGATGGTCGGAACTTCGACGCTTGGCTCTATCAGTTTGATGTCAACGTCCATGCGCCGTTCACGCTGATCCAACTGGTCGTCCCGATCATGGAAAAGCGCGGCGGTGGCCGTATCATCAATCTCTCCACCGGCAGCGGCGAAGTCTTCCGGATGCCGGAGGAGCCGCGCAAACTGGACGCTGTCGGCGAATTCAGCCTCGCCGTGCCCGGCTATTATTCGAGCAAGCGGGCGCTCGATCGGCTCGGGAACTGCCTTGCGCCCGAACTGGCGCAGAAAAATATCTTCATCATCGGCCTCCACCCAGGTCTTGTCGCGACCGAGCTGGTCGCCATCCGCGTGCGGGAAGCCGGATTGGACGACAGCGTGGCAGTGTCGATGACGGTTCCCGCCCGAATGATCGTCTATTTTTCCGCCTGCGAAAATCCGGCCGAATATACGGGCAGGTTGTTCTGGGCCGAGCGCGAACTGGCCGACATGGCTATTCCATTGGACGGTATCGCCCAGCCTTTCGTGAACACCGGATCGACACCGGCCGCTTAACAACCAATGTCAGTAGTGACAGAGTGTGCGGAATAGTACACTCCGATTGACGACCTTCGTTCGGTGTGTTGACCGTATTGTGGCGAAATGAATCAACGCTGACATATGAATAATGTCCTTGGTAACTAACTAAACATACAAAAATTTGTATTTTATTGATTTCTGATACGCACAGACCTGGCAGGCTGATTTGGGAGGATCGCCATGGGACAGTCGGTATCGCAGTGGCTCAAGATGGACCAGGCTGCGCTCGATGCGCTGTTTTCCGCGCATGAGGCGGGGCCGATTCCCGATGGCGAGGCCAGGGGGACGGCGATCATCGCGCCGGGCACCTCGGTTTCGGACGAGATCGCCAAGCTCATCAACATCTTCGCCTGGCAGGGCAAGGTCTTCGACGGCGAGCATGGTTTCCTGCGCAACACCATCCTGCCGTTCGGGCTCAAGGCGATCGTCGCCAAAGTCTACAAGGAGCCGAGCTGGCTGGACGGAAAGGAGTGCATCGTGCTCGACTATTCCGACACCTCGCTGCTGGCATCGCACGTGCGCGACGAGATCCGGATGATCGAGCCGGGGCTCTATCTGGGCAAGGTCTACTGGGACAAGACGCGGCTGATCGACTTCGCGCTCGAGTTCGGCGGCTGATCGGGCCGCCGTGATTCGGCAGGGACACATCTTCATCGCCTCGCCCCTCCGCTTCGGCGTACGCGTCGAACTGGAGCGGACGCTGGCGTCGATGACCTCGTCTCCCGGCCAGGCAGAGCCCGAGAACTGGCTGGTGCCGTTCGGGCGGCTCAAGCGCATCCATGTCGCGCGGTTCGTCGTGCTCGACGATCCCTCGCTGCGGGACCGCATCGCGCTGGCCGAGAGCCTGCCGGTGACCGAGCCGGTGCGATTGGCGTTCATCGCCGACTACGATGGCGGGGATGCGGAGTTCCTCGAGGCGCTGGCGGTGGTGGCGGGGCCGGGGCTGCGCAAGATATTCGGGTTCTGCATCGACTTCGAACCGCGCACCGACCTCATCGCGTGGATGCGCGCGCATCGCTGCCGGACGGCGGCCAATTACATCAACTGGCGCGGGCGGGGCACCCGGCAGATTGCCGAGGAGGCGGCGCTCCATCGCGCGCTGCGCGCGGCGCGGCTGGCGCACCGGACGGAAGATCCGGAAACGCTCTGGCCGATCCTTGCGCAGGCGGGGCAGGCGGTGCCGCTGACGCCGCTACAGAAGATGCCGCTGCTGCACAGGCTTGGCGACATCGCCCACTTCCTGCTGCTCCCGGTGCTCGCCCTGGCGCTGCTGCCGCTGATCGTGCTGGGTCTGCTGCCGTTCGTGCTGCTGCTGCGCCGCCGGGAGAAGACCGACCCGGTGCTCGCCCCGGTGCCTGACCGGGAGCGCAACCGCATGCTCTCGGCGCAGGAGGACCACGACATCACCAACCAGTACAGCGCCATCGGCTCGCTCAAGCCGGGGCGATTCCGGCGGTGGCTGGTGGTGGTGATCCTGTGGATAATCGGCTGGGGCGCGCGGCACATCTATCGCAAGGGGCGGCTCGCGCGGGTGAACACGATTCACTTCGCGAGCTGGACGTTCCTCGACGACAGGCGCCGCGTCTATTTCGCCAGCAATTACGACGGTAGCCGCGAGGCGTACAACGACGACTTCATCAACAAGGTGGCCTTCGGGCTCAACCTGTCGTTCTCCAACGGCCTGGGCTATCCGCGCACCGACTGGCTGATCCGCGGCGGAGCGAGGCGCGAGGAGGATTTCAAGCGCTACCTGTTCCACCACCAGATCCCGACGCAGGTATGGTTCAAGGCATTCCCAGGGCTGTCCAACTACGACATGGCGCGCAATGCCCGCATTCGCGCGGGGTTCGAGGCGAGGCCGCGCGGGCGTGCGCTGCGCCGCTGGATCGCCGAGATATGAACGGGCGCCGAGAGATGACAGGGCTGGGCACCGACGTGCAGGCGCTCGTCGGGCGCGGTTTCGGGTCGCTCGACGGTGCGCGCTATGTGCTGCTGCAGGTTGCGCAGCCGGGCGCGGCGCGGGCGTGGCTGCGCTCGCTGGCGGTGACGACGCTGGCCGAGGCGGAGGCGCGGCGGCTGGAGCGGGTCTGCCAGCTGGCCTTCACGGCGGCGGGACTGCGGGCACTGGGCCTGCCGGCGGACGATGTGCCCGGCTTCGCGCCCGAGTTCCTCGACGGGATGGCGGGCGATCCCTCGCGCTCGCGGCGGCTGGGGGACGTGGAGGAAAGTGCGCCCGAATACTGGCGCTGGGGCAGCGGAGAGGCGGAGCCGCATGTGCTGCTGATGCTGCTGGCGGGGGAGGGCGACGTCGCCGCGTGGCAGGATGCGATACTCGGCGCTATGCCGCCGGACGCCTGCACGCTCCTGCGTATCAACGACGCGAGCGGACCGGTCGGGCGCGAGCCGTTCGGCTTCGTGGACGGTGTCTCGCAACCGGAGGTCGACTGGGAGGGGACGCTGAGACCCGGCGGGGCGAAGGACCGCGACTATCGCGATCGGATCGCGCTCGGCGAATTCCTGCTGGGGCATGGCAACGAGTACGGGTTCGTGGCGGATCATCCGGTGCAGCGGGGGATCGGGCGTAACGGGACGTACCTCGTCTATCGCCAGTTGATGCAGGACGTGGGCGGCTTCTGGGACTGGACCGCGCGGATTGCCGGCAGGGACGGGGCAGTCGCGCTGGCCGAGCGGATGGTGGGGCGCGGTATCGACGGGCACCCTCTGCCTGAACTGGCGGCGCAGGGGCTCAACGGCTTTACCTTCGCGGGCGACCCGGACGGGATTGCATGCTCGGTGGGCGCACACGTCCGCCGCGCCAATCCGCGCAGCGGCGACGACCCGCAAGGACGGCGCGGGTTCCTGCGGGATGTGGTGTCCTCGCTCGGTTTCAAGGGCACGGCCATCCATGACGCGGTGGCCTCGGCGCGGTTTCACCGGCTCCTGCGGCGGGGGCGACCCTATGGCGCGGCGCCGGAGCCGCTTGCGGTGATCGCCGGGGAGGCGGTGGCGCAAGAGTGCGGGCTGCACTTCATCTGCCTCAACGCCAGCCTCGCGCGGCAGTTCGAATTCGTGCAGGGTAGCTGGATCGCCAGCCCCTACTTCGGCGGGCTTTCGGGCGAGCAGGACCCGCTGCTGGGCAACCGCTGTCCGGTCCGCAGCGGGCAGGCGACGGACGCCTTCGCGTGGCACGACGGGGAGGGCAATCCACGCCTCGTCGCCGGACTGCCGCGCTTCGTGACGGTGGTGGGCGGGGCGTACTTCTTCCTGCCGGGGATCGGCGGGCTGGCGCGGATACTCGAGGACGCACCCTAATTCGTCATTGCTTCGCTGTGCTTGCGGGTGGCGAAAAGCTGGCGTGTGACCGACTTCAATTTAATCATCGTCATTCCCGCGAAGGCGGGAACCCAACTCCTGAAGTGGCAAATTGCACCGTCATCAGATGGGTCCCCGCCTTCGCGGGGATGACGGACGGTGTTTCAGTCAAACACGATCAGGCCCTAGTCGAACTGTTCGTGCCCGGTCGGCTCGGCGTGGCTTTCGCCGTTCTTGCCCTGCCGGTAGCGCGACATTTCGAAGTAGAGCCGCCGCCGCGCGCGGTTCTGGTTGCCGAGGGGGCGGTGCTCCGGGACGCAGTGCCAGGGGTTCCACGTCAGTTGTCGGGCGAAGGCGAACTGTGCAGGCGCGCGGAATTCCTGGGCCGCGATCGAGATCCGCGCCACCGGAATATAGGGCGTGCGCGCCGGGTCCCACAGCACCGCGCCCTGCTCGATCGGCTGAAGGAACGGGTCGCGCTGCAGCCTCAGGCGCATCTCGAAGCAGGCCTCGCCCTCGCGCAGCGAAGCGGCGAGGTTGTCGCGCAGGTAGTCGTCGCCGGGGCGCAGCGGCAGGTGGGGAATGCGCGTCGTGACAGGGGTGAGGGGGTGGAAGCTGTACTGCATCGCCTGCCCCTCTCCCAGCAGGTAGGGCGTGCAGGAGAAGTAGGTGTTGGCCAGCGGATTGGCGAGCGTGCGGTTCCACAGCGCCTGCATGATGAAGTCGCGCACGTGCGGGCGCTTGAGGTTCAGGAAGTACCAGACCCCCATCTCGCGGCGGCTCCAGTATTGCAGGTGCGCGTTGGTGCGCGTGTCGGGCGTGGGGAAGGTGATGACGGTGACCGAGGTGAAGTCCTGCGTGAAATGCTCGTCGTCCATCAGCTTGGGGCCGGGCACGTCGCATAGCTTCACGCTCATCGAGCCGAAGCCGACGTCGTCGATGTCGGGCTCGACATGGGGGCCGGGGTTGGAGAAGCGGACCCATGCCGGAAAGCTGCGCTCCGCCGCGAAGACGCCTCGGCGCACGTGCTCTGGCAGGCCCGGCAGTACCGTGAAGGTCGCCCGGACGAGGCCGTGCGTCTTGGTATTGCCCGCGCGTTCGTAAGTGCCGGGAGTGAAGTCGAGGTCGAGGTGATGCTGCATCTCGGCGATGATGGTGTCGAGGCTGATGTCCTCGTCGGGATCGATGCGCTCCTGCGCCAGCGGGGGCACGTCGCGGCTGCGGGTGAGGTTGATGGTCCAGTTGAAGAACCGCGTCAGCGGCATCCGCACCACCGCGTCGAGCGCGGGGCGGAAGAAGGGATCGAAGCGCCGCTCGAAATGGAGGCCCGCTTCGAGCAGGCGGTGCAGAAAGCGCAGCATCGGTCAGCTCTCCCTATTCAGGCGCAGGATGTCGGCGGCCAGTTTCTCGGCCGCGAGGTAGATCGGCGCGGCTATGAACAGGCCGGGGATGCGCGGGAAGATCGAGGCATCGACCACGCGCAGCCGCTCGATCCCGTGGACCCGGCCGGTGGGATCGAGCACCGGCCCGATCGCTGCGCTGCCGCAGGCGTGGTGTCCCCATGCGTTGGCGCGGACCCAGTCGCGCAAGGGCGCGCCGGTGACGTGGGCGCCGGGCAGTTCCTCCTCGGCGATCACCCCGCGCGCGATCAGCGGGCGGGCGAGGGCGCGGGCCATCTCCAGTCCTTCGACGAGGCCGGTGAGGTCGGCCTCCCCGTTCTGCGCGAAGTGGGCGAAGTCGATACGCGGCGGATCGCGCGGGTCGGCGGAGGCAAGGCGCACGGTGCCCGCGCGGTTGCCGGTCTGGCCCTTGAGCACGGTCCAGCTGAACCCGTCGAGCCCCGGCCAAAGCTCGGCGGAATAGCCGGGATAGTACCCTTTAAAGCGCGCCATGAGCCCCATCAGGAACAGGTCGGGCGCGTGGTCCCGGGCAGTGCTGGAGCGGCGCAGCGCGGCAAGTGCCGCGCCGTTCGAGATGTACATCCCCCGCCGCCGCTTCCGCCACATGCGGTGCAGCGGGTCACCGGGGGCGAAGGTCGCGCCCTGCAGCGAGCGCCATGGTTTCGCCATGCGGTGGACGAGGCCGATCTCGTAGCGGTCCTGCAGGTTGCACCCGACTTGCGGCAGGTGCTTGCGGCAGGCGATGCCGTGTTCAGCGAGATGGCCGGCGTCGCCGATGCCCGATAGCATCAGCAATTGCGGCGTGGCGAAGGCGCCGCCTGCGAGGATGACCTCGCGCCGGGCGAAGCTGGCGCCTTCCTCGCTTATGGTGCCGGAGCTTGGGCCCGCCTGCGGGCTGGCGTGGTGAAGGTGGCGGCCTTTCAGCCATGCGACGCCGTTTGCGACCCCGCTCCTGTCGAACAGGACGCGGGTGGCGAGGCAGTCCGTCAGGATCGTGATGCGATCCGGATGAGCCTCGCGCACGGCCTCCAGCCGCTCGCGCGCGCCGCTGCGGGCGTGGCCGCGCGTGGTGAGCGGGGTGTAGCAGACCTGTTCGCGGTCCTGCCGCCTGTCGTCGTTGGGATCGCCCCAGTCGCGCAGGAACACGCCGATGCGCGAGAGCCAGTTTCGGCCCCGTGCCACGTCCACCAGCGTCGCCAGCAGCAGTGAGCGGATCAGCGCCGCATCGCGAAAGGCGCGCATCGGCGCCGCTTTCTCGACCGGCAGCCAGCCGTCCCAGCCATGTCCTGTCGGGTCGATGCCGAGGCGGGCGAGCAGGCGCCAGAGCGGGCGGTGGCGGCAGTCCTCGACCACCTTGCGGTGCCTTCGCATCGCTTCGGGCGACCAGCCCGGATCGCCGGTCAGGGTGGCCAGATGTGCCCAGTCGCTGTCGGGGGGGACCAGGAAGATCATCGCATTGTGCGCCGTGCAGCCCCCCAGCGCGCCTGCACGGGGGTAGCTGACGAGATCGCCTGCAGGAGCGGCGAAATGCCGCACGCGGTAGTCCCACGCGAATTCAGGGTTCTCCGAGGCGAAGGGATGGAAGGCGGGCACCGCGTAGTCCGCCTGTGTCCTCGCGTCCCCGGCGCAGGGGTCCGGCCCGGCCTCGATCACCAGCACCCGCATTCCCGCTTCGGCAAGCCGCGCCGCGACGGTGCCTCCGGCCGCGCCCGACCCCACCACGATGTAGTCGTGTTCGGGCTGCGGCACCGCCTGCTCAGAGCGTCTTGAGGTATTCGACCAGTGCCCGCTTGTCCTCGTCGGACAGGACAGGCTCGCGGCCGAAATCGCGCTCGTCGCGGGTGCGCTGATAGCGGTTGAACTCCTCCGTGCCGAAGTAGTGGCCGCGATTGACCACGAAGTCGGGGCACTTGTTGAGCGCCATCAACGGTCCCCGCAGCGAGGCGAAGTGAGCGCGCACGGCCGCGTCGTCGGCCCCGCGCGGCAGGGTCAGCAGGCCCTTCTTGAGCTGTGCCAGCAGCACGATGAGGTCGCGGTAGTGGCGGGCAATCACCACCGGGTCGCGGCTCTCGGCTAGCGGCTGGAGCGAGGCGAGCAGGTTCACGGGCATTCCCTTGGGGATCGGCCCCAGTTCGATGTCGCCGTCCGCGTTCTCCAGCGTGCGCAGGGCCTTGCGCGCCTGATCGTCCAGCGGTCCCGGGGCGTCGGGGATGAACGAGGAGGGCACGTAGAGTTTGCTGCGCGTCGTCGTGCGGTCGATCATGCCCCAGGCGCCGGGCAGCATCGCGTCGCGTTCCCGAAGGTTCGGCCAGAGCATCTTGGCGATGCCGTCGTCGAACGCCGCCATGCGCCCGGCGACGGACGGGTCGCCGTTGAACGTGCCGACCGTGTTGGCCAGCAGGAACGGCGCGGTCGACCACAGCGAGACCAGCGAGGGCACGCGCGTATAGCCGCGTCCTCCGGCGGGCATGCGATAGGCGCGGGCCTCTCCGGTGAAGGGGTCCTGATAGGCGACGGTGCCGACCGAGGGCAGGACCTTGTAGCTTTCGGACGAGAAGTTGTCCCAGATGTTCCCGCGCAGGGCATTGGTCGCCAGCGGGCTGCACAAGTTGGTGCGCAGCAGCGTCACCGGGATGCGCGCGTCGGTGCTGAAGTAGTTGCCCTGGCGGAAGTCCGGCCGCGCGACGAGGGCGCGCATCCTGCCCTTGAAGTCCTCGGTCTGGGTCCAGCGCCACCATGCCTTGAAGCGCGTCAGGTAGTCGGGGCCGATGGCATCGACCAGCGAAGCGCCTGCGGGCGCGTCGGGCTGCTTGCTGGAGTGGCAGCGCGCGCAGGTATTGGCGAAAGCCATCGCGCCGCGCTGGAGCACTTGCGGGCTCGCCTTGAGGTAGCCCGCACCGCCCGGCGCATTGGCCAGAGGATCGGGCCGCGCGGCCTTGAGGAAGAACAGCGCGGTAAGCGGCGTCCCCGCCTCCGTCGCGCGCCAGTAGGCGGAGTTGCGGCGGGCGGTGGCGATCTCGATCGGGCTGATGATCTTGCCGCCGACAACCGGGTTGAAGTGCGTCAGCCACTCTTCCGAGAACAGCCCGATGTTGAGATAGACGCGGTTCAGAGCCCCCAGCGCGCCCACCGCGTCGGCGCCGTCCTTGAGGACGTGCGGTGTCCAGACCGTCGCAGGCTTCGCGAAATACTGCGTGAGCGGGCCGGAATCGAGGATGTCGTTGAACTGGACGTTCTTCGTGCTGCCGCCCGCCAGCGTTTCGCGCCCGAACTTGCGCGCGGCGCCGAGCCGGTCGCCGAGCAGGTAGACCGCGTTCATCGTGCGCGGGTTGTTGATGTTGTCGGTGGAGACCAGCGAAGTGTCCATCGCGCCAGGCCGGTACGTCGAGACGAGCTGGTACATGTAGTTCGACGGGTCGGCCTTCCACATGAACAGTCGGTCCACCCACATGTACTGCGCGCCGACCGTGGAGTTGAGGTTGGCGAAGGCGGGTTTCTCGGGATCGGCGGGCGGGCGCGTCGGGCTGGGGCCGAGGTGGCAGAACCCGCAGCTCATGCCCACGCGGTAGGGGCGCACCAGCCTGGGATCGTTGTAGTAGCGCGCGTCGCTGTAATAGCGCTTCGCGTCCCAGCGGGCCTTCGCCTTCTCGTCGAAGTCCGGATTGGGGAACAGGCGCAGGCCGAGGATGCCCGAGGGCTCGCCGAAGTAGGAGCCGACCGGCACCGTCGTCCCGCGCGCCCCGATGCGGATGCCGGGGTACTTCTTTTCATTCGCGAAGGGATCGGGTGCGCAGCCCGGATCGCGCGTGTCTCGCCAGAGGCCGTAGCCGTCCGGATTCGTCGGCGCGGAAAAGCAGGGTTCGTTGACAAGGCCCATGACTTTCCAGCGCGTCGGCCGGGCATTGGGGCTGCCGGGCGGCGGGGCGACGATCTTGAGCAGGTCGAAGCCGCCCAGCGTCGGCTTGCTCATGGTGTCCCAGAAGCGGTCATTGCCGCCGCTCCACACCAGCCACATGTTGCGGCCCTTCACTTCGTCGGGGGTGAGGGTAACGCCGTCGTCCATTTCGTGGAAGTAGTCTTCGTCCGCCTGGACGAGCGTGTCGTCGCGTACGCCGACTTTCTGCGCCTCGTCCTTCGGCCCGCCGTGACAGGCGGCCAACGCCGCGAGCGATCCGCTCAGGAGTATTCCTCTGGCGATCACCATGCTCCCCCCTCTCGACAGCACCTTGCCTGACTATGCCCTTCAAGGAGGCTCCCGTTTCGCAGGGCGGTCAAGTGACGATATTTGTAATGGAAGAAGACGATGGTTTCCGGATTGCCGAAGTTCACCAATAGTCGTCATGATATTCAACGGCTTGTAGAGTGAACGGCGTTCGGTGAAGTTAAGCGGTCCTGTTTGATGGCATGTATCGTCATGATTTGGGGGCTTGCGGCGTCCGGTAAATAGTGTTCGTGAAAAGCGCCGGTAAATACGGCGGATTTGGGACAATGTTGCGCCCCTGAGGTAAATGCTTAAGGGCGTCTTCGGATAGGGGCATGCCGGTGGCCGGATGGTTTCGCCTTGCAGGTTCGTCGCGGCGCGGGATCGGCTGACGTGGCCGGCGTCGCATCCCTGCCGGGCGTCCGCTCGCTCGCCGTGCTGTTGTCGACAACGATCGCGGTGGTGCTGTTCTTCGGGCTGCTGCTGATCCAGGCGCGCTTGGACCTCGTGCTGCGGCGGCAGCAGGCGGACTTCGGCGAAGTGGCGCGCATGGCCAGCCTGTTCCGGGACCTTGGCGACATGGTGACCCGGCGCGCCTCGGAGGACGGACAGCGCGACGGTTCGAATCTCGACAGTTCGAGCGACCGCTTCCAGGTGCGCTATGCGGCGCAGGACCGGTGCCGCGCGATGCCGACCGCGCCGACGAAGCTGCGCCTGACCCTCGACGGTTTCCAGGCGCGTGACCGCAAGCCGGTGATGTCGGCCTTCGCGACCGAGGACGGCGAGCCTTTCTGTGCGCAGAGTTCCGCGCAGTCGGTGATCCAGGCCCCGGTAATTCCGGGGCGCAGCGAGCAGACGCGGGCGCGAGAACTGGCGATCACCGGGCCGGACGGCGAAGTCCTGCTCGTGCTGCGCGGGGACTGGCCCCAGCGCATCGAGCCGCCCGCAGGGAAGGACAAGGCCGCGCTCGAAGGCGGCGCGGTGCCCGCGCCCGACACTTCGGGCAAGACCCCGAAGATCGAGATCGGCGGGCGGGAGCGGCTGGTGTACCAATGGCCGCTCGACCTTGGGCGGCCGGTGACGATCCAGCGCGAGGAAGGCCCCTATGTCTGCGCGCCGCGCCGGTGCCTGCTCAGCGCTCTGGGCGATCCGCCGAGCGCAGGGGCGGTGCTCAACAATCTGAGCCCCTTCACCAAGGCGGCGTTCGGATTCTCGGTGGTCGTGCTGCTGCTGCTGATCCCGCTGATCAAGCTGGCCTCGATCGACCACAATGCCTCGCTCGGCTGGATGGACGTGGTCGGCATCATCGCCGCGGTGCCGCTGATGGTGGCGACGCTGGTGACCGCCTGCGCGGTGGTCGCGTTCTGGGGCGACCTCAGGCGTGACAACGACACGATGGCGCAGGGCCTCGCCGCCGCCATCGCGCAGGATGTCGACCGCGAAGTGGGTTTCAGTCTCGGCGCGATCGAGCGGGATACCAGGGCCGTATGGGGGGATGGCTGGGCCTCGTCGCAGCAATCGGGCGCAGGGGGGGCGTCGTCTCCGTGGCAGACTTACCCGGCGCCATTGCCGCTGGCCGCGCTGCAGTTGCGCAGCATGGTCGGCAGCACGATCATCGACCAGTTGCCGACGAAGGACCGCCCGCTCGCCGACATTCGCGAGCGCCGCTACTTCGGCCGCCTGGGCGCCGGGGAGGTGATCCCCTGCACCGGACGCCAAGGGGAGGCACACGCTGACGGCGGCTTCGGCTGCGGGAAGGGGCAGGTCTACACGATCGACCAGGTGCCTGCGGCGGCCAACGGCGACGCGCGCATGGTGGTCCTGCTGACCCGCGCGGGAGCCGCGAACCTCGTGATGTCGGGAAAGCCGCCCGCCGCGACACTGGCGGTCCCGGTGCCCGAGGGCTTCGGCTATGCGGTGATCGATCCCGCCAGCCTCGAAGTGCTGCAGCATTCCGATCCGGCGCGCGCGCATAACGAGACGTTCGGCAGCCAGCTCGACGCCGTCGATACGCTGTCGCGCATCGCGGGATCGGTGGACGAGCGCTGCGGGCTTGCCGATGCTGCGCAGCATGGGCGCGCGGCGGAGCCCACGGCAGGCGCTCCGTTCGATGCGCGCTACGGCGGCAAGCGGGTGCGCATGTCGATCGGCGTTGCCTGCTCGGCGCACTGGCTGGTGGCGACGTGGTACGACCGCTCGAAGCTGCAGAGGGCGGCGCTCGATCCGGCCTTCGTAGCGGGTGTCACGATGCTCTGCGTCGGGCTGGTGCTGGCGGCGGGGCTGGGCGTGATGGCCTCTACCGACCCGCGCTCGCTGCTGCGCAAGCTCTGGCCCGATCCCGAGCCGTTCCACAGCGCCGAGGCCGACCAGTGGTATCTGCGCGGCATGTCGGCGCAGCTGGCGGTGGTGGTGCTGATGGCGGCCGGGCTGCTGCTGGCGCGGGGCGACGCGGCGTTCCTGCATGCCGCGCTGGGGCTGTTCCTGCTGCTGATCCTGCTGGCGCGCAAGGATGCCGACCATAGCTGGGGCACTCTGCCGGTCGGCTGGGGCAAGGTCGCGACTGTGTTCTACGCCGCGCTCGGCATCTATGCGAGCGTGGTGCTGGCCTGCTGCCTTGGCGCGAACTGGCGGGCCTTCGCCTATCCGGTGCTGCTGGTGGCGATGTGGATAGTCGCGGCGCTGGACTGGTTTTCGCTGCGCAAAATCGACGTCAGATTGCCGGCGTGGATGGAGCGGATGCGCGCGGCGCCTGCCGGGTTCGTGCCGCCTTCCGTCATGCGCCGCGTCAACCGCGTGCTGCGCCATCAGTTGGTGACGATCTACCTGCTGGCGGTCATCCCCGCACTCGCTGCGTGCTGCGCGGGGGCTGGGCAGTTGCGCGCCGACCGCTCGCTGTCCGATGCCTGGGTGCTGCAGCAATCGCGCACGCAAATCGCCGACGACATCGCGCAGATGCGGCCGTTCTACGACAGCGCGCCCAAGGCGAAGACGCCCGCGCCCGCCGATCTGTCCGCCCGCAAGCTCGTCGCCGACCATGCCGCCGCCGAGCCCGGTGCGCCTTCGCAGATGGCCTCCGCGATCATGCAGTTGTGGACCGACGATCCGGTCCGTTTCGACCATCCGCTCGACCTTCGCCTCGGCGTGCTGGCCGACTACGCGCGCTGGGCGCAGGCGCGCACCGGCATCTCGCTCGTCACCATGCCGCGCAGCCCGGGGCTGGTGGTGCTGCGCGACTGGCTGCTGGCGGTCGGCGCCATGGGCGTGGCGACGTTCCTGACCTGGCGCCTGCTGGTGCTGGCGGCGCAGAACCTGTTCGGCCTGCAGCATTTCGGCTTCCGCGCGCTCCATCCGCGCCACACGCCCGAGCAGATCCGCACCAAGTCCACTCGCCCGATCAAGGCCGTCTTCATCAACTATCCTACGCGGGAATTCCGCAAGCTGCAGAACTCGCTCGACACGCGCGACCGGCTGGAGATGTTCGACCTTGCGCTCGAACGCGGCAAGCTGGGCGAGAAGAGCATGGCGCTGCTCACCGCCAAGTCGTGGATCGTCACCGGCTTCGAAAGCATCGTCGCCAACCGCGATCTGCGCGTGAAGACGCTGGCACTGCTGGAGCAGTTGACCGCGCGGCCCGAGGTCAACGTCTACTTCTTCGTTCAGACGATGCCGCTGGTCCGGCTGCGGCAGGCGCGCGACCGCGAGAAGCGCGAGGCCGAGGTGGCGGGCAGCGCCGGGATCATGAACGAAAGCGAGTCCTACCGCTGGGCCGAGCTGTTCTCCGAATTCATCACGTATACCTGGACCGAGACGCTGGCCGAACCCGCGCCGCTCGACGCCGAGCCCGATCCGCCGCGCGGCGGCGCCAATCTGGAGCGGCTGCTGGAACTGATCGACGACCCGGTCAACCGTGCCTCGGTGCGGCGCTGGGCGGCGCGCAATCCGGCGGTGGCGGAGGCGATCGCCAGCGAGATGATCCAGGTGCCGTCCGACCGCATCCAGGACCAGATCCGCTCGTTCGGCATATCGATCGACGACATGACCGCGCCTATGCCTCCGGGAGAATTGGGCGTGCTCAACGATCTCAACGACGTCTACCGTGAGCAGATCCACGAATACATGGCGAACTTCCTCGGCGATTATTATCAGGGCGAATGGGTGCGCTCGAGCAAGGAGGAGCATCTGACGCTGCACCATCTGGCGCACGGCAAGTTCATCAACACCAGCAACTTCCCGGTGCTCAACAGCCTGCTGACGCGGCGGCTGGTCAAGACCGATCCCAACTTCCGGCTGATGAACGAGAGCTTCGGCCACTGGATCCGCACGCTGGAGCAGCCCGAGTGGTTCCACCAGTTCCGGCAGGACGCGCAGCGCGGCGGGGCGTGGAACGTGCTGCGCGTGCCGCTGCTGCTGTTGGTCGCGGCGGGCTCGGTGCTCATCACGTTCCTCGATCACGAGGGCTCCGGCTCACTGCTGACCCTGCTTCCCGGCGTCGTCGCGACGATGCCGATGCTGCTGTCCCGTTTCACCCGGCCGCTACAGGCCAATGCCTAGGAGGATGCTCATGGCCGCTGCGCAGAAGGACTGGCTCGCGATCGAGTGGGTCGGCAATGTCCCGGTCAAGGAACTGACCGAGCAGTTGAAGGCTTCGGCCGCGCTCAGCCAGCGCTTCCACTACCTGCTGTTCCCCGACGGATCGATCCGCGCCAACCGCAGGCTGGAGCCCGGGCAGCCGGTCGAACTGCTGGTGGTGCGCGAGGGCGCGGAGCCGGGCGCGGAGCAGTTGGAGCGGATCGCGGCCTTGCGGGATTACTTCGCAGCATGGAACGCGGCCGAGGACAAGGCGGGTGTCGTGGCACCGGACTGGCTGCCCTCGGCCGGGGAGGCGCCTGAGACGAAGACGCGCGGTGGCGACACCGCCGCGGTGTCGCCCTGGCCGGTCTTCGTCGATCCCGGCCCGTTCACCGGCGCGCCCGAGCAGCTGCGCGAACTGGCGCTCCATGTCGTGAACTTGCGCAAGGGCGTGCTTTCCGACGACGGGATCATGGCGACGCACGAGACGGATCTCGACCGGCTCGTCAGCGCCATCGTCGACAAGGCGAAGCAGGGCTACCGGCTGATGCTCTACGCCCACGGCGGGCTGACCGACGAGCGCAGCGGCCTCGCGGCGGCATGGGCCTATCACCGCTGGTGGATGGCTCACGGCATTTACCCGGTCTACTTCATCTGGGAGACCGGAGGGCTGGAGACGTTCTGGCAGATCGTCGAGGGTGACAGGCGCAAGGGCCGCGCCCTCTCGCGCGACATCTACGATTACACCACCGACCCGGCGGTGGAGCTGATCGGCGGCAAGGTCGGCACCTTGCTGTGGGACGCCATGAAGGACAGCGCCCGCCGCTCCAGCGACACCGGGGGCGGCGCGCGCCTCTTCGCAGAAAAGCTGGCGGCGGCGTGGAAGGAGCCGAGTGCGATCTTCGCGCTGGGGCACAGTGCGGGCTCGATCTTCCATGCGTACTTCCTGCCGGTGCTTTGCGCCGACAAGCTGCGGGTGAAGCAGATGCACCTGCTGGCCCCGGCAATCACCAACGACCTCTTCGCGCAGACGCTCGGTAGCCTGATCGGCAAGAAGAAGATCGAGGAGGCGAGCCTCTTCGCGATGACGCGCGAGGCGGAGCGGGCGGACAACTGTGCCAACATCTACCGCAAGTCGCTGCTCTACCTCGTCAGCCGCGCGTTCGAGCCGGAGAAGGGGACGCCGATCCTGGGCATGGAGGACTTCATCCGCACCGACCCGGAGGTGAAGCGCGCGTTCCGGGACGCGGTGATCCTGTCTCCTACCGCATCTTCTGCAAAGCCGACCATGGCCTCAGGCTCGCGCTCGCACGGCGGGTTCGATAACGACGTGGCGACGCTCGAGAACGTGCTGCGGCGTATGCTGGGGCTGGGCGATGCGGGCGTGGTCAAGCCGCGCTTTCCGGCGGGCGAGCCGCGCGTCGGCCGGGCGATCGTGGCGGCGAACTACTACGGCATGCCGGCGGGGTTGTTCGAGCAGCCTGCCGAGTTCGTGCCCGTCGCACCACCTCCGCCTCAGGCGACGACGCCGGTGCAGCTCGGCGGCCAGAAGATTGCGCTGTGCATCGGCAACGATGCTTTTCCCGAAGGCATGCGCCTCTACGGCTGCGTCAACGACGCCAACACCTGGGCCGAGACGTTCCGCCAGCAGGGCCATGACGCCACCGTCCTGTCCGACGCCAGTGCCGGGCAGATCCGCGAGGCGTTGCGCGGCATTCTCGGCAAGGCGCGCGCCGGGGACAGCGTGATGATCCATATCTCCTCCCACGGCACCCGCGTCCTCGACGTCGACGGGGACGAGTTGCAGGACAAGCAGTTCGCCGATGACAAGGACGAGGCGCTGGTGGCGCTCGACTGGCGTGACGGCGGGCTGATCATCGACGACGAATGGCCCGATCTGATGAAAGTGGCGGACGGCGTGAAGGTCATCCGCTTCCATGACTTCTGCCATTCGGGCCGGTCGAGCCGGATGGCGCTGGGCGGCCGCATCGACCGCCGCCCGCGCAGCGTCAGCCTGCCGGACGCGATCGCGCTCAAGGCTTACGAGGCGCGCAAAGCCGCGCGCGGAAGCCGGGCAGCGGCGGCCAGCCCTTCCGAGATCTACGGCGCGGACTTGTCCTATGTCACCTTCTGCGCCTGCCTGCCCGAGCAGTCGGCGATGGAGGAGGCGGGCTCGGGGGTGTTCACCCGCGCGGCGACGAAGATCCTGCGCGGGCAGGGCGCCGGGATGACCGCGCAGGACGTCTTCGCCGCCATTGCCCGCGAGATGGTGGGCGAGGACCAGAAGCCGCTGCTTGAAGGCTCGGCGCTCTACAGCGCGCAGGCGCTGTTCGGCCTGCCCGCATGACTAACGGCGTGGTCATAACCGTCTCCCCCCGCGTCCTGCGCGAAGTGCGCAGCGCCGAGGACGAGGCGGACGAGCGCAAGCGGGCGAGGGACCGCTGCCCGGCCGCCGATACTGCCCCCGGTATTGGCGCCGAGACCGACATGCCGATGGTGCGCCGGATGCGGATATTCGCCATCGACCCCACCGCCCGCTCCGATCGCGGCGGGGTCGTCACCGTGTCCGAGCCTTACGAGCCGCTGGAGTTCTCAGGCGACGGCGAGACACTGCGCGGCCGCCGCTTCGCCGTCACGTTGCCGGTCTGGTCGGAGGACAAGCCGCAGTGGCGCTCGGTGCGGACGATCATCGACGCGATGAAGCCCAACAGCATCGTCACCATCGCCGATGCGGGCTATCCGCCTTCGCTGAGCGATCCGCGTTTCATCGCGCAGATGGTCTACGCGACCGCCTCGCAGCTTTACGGCACCTTCCGCAAGGCGCTGGGGCGCGAGATCGTGCTTGGCCTCATGCACGATCCGGCGACCGGCGAATGGTCGCGCGCGGATCGCTTCCACCTCGCGCCGTGGGAGGTCGAGGAGGCGCAGGCGTGGTTCGACCCGGCGCGCGCCTGCGTGGTCTTCGGTTACTACAAGGCGCGCAGCGACACGGTGGGCTATCCCCCCGGCAGCCGGGTGTTCACCGCGCTGTCGCACGACGTCATCGTCCACGAGATGACGCACGCCCTGCTGGACGCGGTGAAGCCCGAGTTCATGACCGCCACCCACCGCGACGTGCTCGCCTTCCACGAGGCTTTCGCCGACCTCGTGGCGATCTTCCAGCGCTATTCCTACGGCGAACTCGTTGCCGCCCAGATCACCGAGGCGCGCGGCGACATAGAGCGGCTGGGCGTGCTCGGATCGCTGGCCCGCACGTTCTCCGAGACGGCGGGCGGCGGCGCGACGCTGCGTCCGCTGATCGGCGACCTGCTCTACGACAGCCCGGAGATCGGCGACGAGCCGCACCAGCTCGGCAACGTGCTGGTGCAGGCGGTCTACCGCGCGTTCCAGAAAGTCGCCGGCGCGCGGATCGAGGGGCTGATTGCCATCGCCACCAACGGCAGCGGCATCCTCCCGCGCGGCGCCCTGTCGCCCGCGCTGGCGCAGGAGATCGCCGCGCGGCTGGGCAAGACGGCGCAGATGTTCCAGTCGATGCTGATCCGCGCGCTGGACTATGCGCCGCCGTTCGGCATCACCTTCTTCACTTTCCTGCGCGCGGTGATCTCGGCCGACATGCGCCTCGTGCCGGTGGACGACGAGAACATCCGCGTCGCGTGGATGGAAGCGTTCCGTCACCACCGCATCTTCCCGAGCGACGGGCTGCATTATGCCGAGGAGCAGCTGGCCTGGCCCTTGCCGGAGGATGTGGCGGCCTTCGATCTCGCCATGCTGAGCTTCGCGCAGACCGCGTTCCAGGGCAATCCGGGCGACCTGCTGTCGCTCGACATCGCCGCGATTCAGGCGGCGCGCGTCGCCGCGCATATGAACGGCGAGGAAGCAGCGGCGTGGCAGGCGCTGCTGGGCCTCGAAGGCGCGGGCAGCGAGACTCGCGCCGACATCGTCGGCTTGCGCAGCTTCGCAAGGCCCGGCCCCGGCGGCATGACCGAGTTCGGCACCGTGCTCGAAGTCGTCTGCCGCAGCTTCACCGATCGCGACGCCAGCGGGTTCATGGGCGCCACCGGAGCCAGCCTGGTCTACGACAGCGCCGGGCGGCTCATGTCCTGCGCGATCGAGCCGCAGCAGGCGGGCGCCGTCACAGGCGGGGGAGGCCGCCGCGAGGACATCGAGGGTTACGCCGTCAGCAAGGAAGGCGCGCGCAGCTGGCTGCTCAAGCAGGGCCGCTGGCAACTGCGGCCCGACGTCGCGCGGGGGCTGTGCATGCGGTGATGCGTTCTGCCTGGAAGGCGGACACGAGGCTGCGATCGGCCGCCAGACGCAGCACCAGATCGGCGCGCTGTGGCATTTCGATGAGGATGTGCCGGGTCAGCCGTTCGTAGTGCTGGACGAAGCGGTCGAGCGCGGCCTCGTCCATGACCTGCGTGCCCTCGGCTTCGCGGGCGCGCAGGGCGTCCTCCTGCTGGCCGCGCCAGCCGCGCACGACCTCGAAGCCCGGCGCGGCAAGTAGCACAAGGCGGTCGATGCACGCGAAAAGATCGGCGTAGGGACCGGCCAGTGCGGCATTGACGTGACCGCGCCACGTGCCTTGCGGGTCTTCCTCAAGCTCAAGGGCATTGACCGGCACGGCCAGCGCACCGGCGTCCTGCGGGCGAGCGCCCACGCACCAGCCTTCGAAGATCAGCAGGTCGAGATCGGCGGGAATGCCGTCGCCTTGCGGCGCGGGTTCGTCGCGCGCCTTGTCGAAGCGGGGCAGGGTGACGGGCTCTCCCGCGCGGATGGCGTCGATCAGGGCGACACCGCGCGCCGTATCGTGCGTACCGGGAACGCCGCGCGTAGCGAAGAGAGGGTGCACGGTGCGGGCAAGCTGGGCACGCGCGTCCCGGCCGAGGTATAGATCGTCGAGCGAGAGCACGGCCACCCGCCGCCCTTCCGCTTCCAGAGCGGACTTCAGTGCTTCGGCCAGCGTCGATTTGCCCGACCCTTGCGAACCGCACAGGCCGAGGATCAGCGGGCCTTGGCGCGGCGCCTCCAGCCAGCGCCTTGCAGCTCCGGCGACGCGCTCAGCCGACGGGGTCAAGCAGGGGCTCCCCGGCGAAGAAGCGGCCCAGGTTGTCGGCGACTTTCATCCCCATCGCCGTGCGCGCCTCGATCGTGGCGCTGCCGAGGTGCGGCAGGAGCACCACGTTGGGCAAATCGACCAGCGCAGGATGGACGCGCGGCTCCGCCTCGTAGACGTCGAGGCCGGCCGCCGCGATCCGGCGTTCGGCCAGAGCCTCGGCCAGTGCGGCTTCGTCGATCAGGGTGCCGCGCCCGGTGTTCACCAGCACTGCATGGGCGGGCATCCGCGCGAGCAGGGCCGCATCGACCATGTGCCGCGTCTCCGCCCCGCCCGGCGCGTGGAGCGAGAGCATGTCGGCGCGCTGCGCAAGTTCGCCGAGGTCCGCGAAGTATGCGTCGGCGGGCATGTCGGGCGCGGGGCGGCGGCTGTGGTAGGCGATCCGCATGCCGAACGCCTCGGCGCGCTTCGCGGTCGCCCGCGCGATCCGCCCGAAGCCGACGAGGCCGAGCAGCTTGCCCGAAAGCGACTGGCCGACCAGATGCGTCGGCCGCCAGCCCGTCCATTGCCCGGCGCGCAATTCCCGCTCCCCTTCGCCCGCACGGCGGCTGGCCATGAGCAGCAGGGTCATGGCGATGTCGGCGGTGGCCTCGGTCAGCACGTCGGGCGTGTTCGTGACGACAACCCCCGCCTCGCGCGCGGCGGCGATGTCGATGTGTTCGAAGCCCGCGCCATAGTTGCCCACGATCCGCACGCGGCGATCCGGCACGGTCAGGACGGCGCGCGTCACGCGGTCGGTGACGGTGGGGCACAAGGCGTCATGGGTACGCATCGCCTCGGCCAGTTCGGCTTCGGTCAGCGGCGTGTCGGCGGCGTTGAGCGTGACGTCGTAGGACGCGGCGAGGCGGGTCTCTACCGCCTCCGGCCAGCGCCGCGTAAGCAGGATTTTCGGTCTTTGCGAAGTCGCCTGCATATTCCGCGAACCATCCTTGCCCGTTGTCGTCGCCCGTCGTCGTAAGGCGGCTTAGGCGGTCGATGGAGCCGAGGTCAAACCCTACTGTGCGGTCGGCAGCTCTGCCTTGGCATCGCCCAGCAGCACCGATCCGGCCGAGGCCGCGACCACAAGCGCGACGGCCAGCCACTGGACAGGCAGCAGATGCTCGCCCAGCAGGACGGCTCCGGCGAGGGCGCCGACGGCGGGTTCCAGGCTCATCAGCACGCCGAACCGGTTGGCCGGGATCTGCTTGAGCGCGATCATCTCCAGCGAATAGGGTACGGCGCTGGACAGCACGGCGGTGGCCAGCCCGAGGAGGATCAGCGAAGGAGCGAGTAGGGCGCTGCCCGCCTCGACCACGCCGATGGGGACGACGACCACGGCTGCGGTCGCCATGCCCAGGGCCACGGCCTGACCGCCGGGGAGGTGCGTCGTCTTCTTGCCGAACACGATGTAGAGCCCCCAGCACAGCCCCGCCAGCAGCGCGAAGCCGACGCCGACAGGGTCCAGTGCATGGGGCGATGCATGGAGCGGCAGCAGCAGCGCCAGCCCTGCGGCCGCCATGGCGACCATCGCGAACTGCCCGGCACGGCGCGAATAGAGCAGCGAGACGGTCAGCGGCCCGAGGAACTCGATCGCGATAGCGAGGCCGAGGGGGATCGTGCGGATGGCAAGGTAGAAGCTGAGGTTCATAAGTCCCAGCACCGCGCCGTAGCGCATCGTCGCAACCAGGTCCGCACGGGTCAGCGGGGCGCGCCAGGGGCGGAAGAGCAGCAGCAGGATCAGCGCGGAAAAGCCCACGCGGTAAGCGATCGCACCCGTCGCGCCGACCGCCGGAAACAGCTGCTTGCCGTAGGACGTGCCCACGCAGAACGCCAGGATCGAGCAGGCAAGCGCGACATAGGGCGCGGCGCGCAGGAGCGGCGAAGGGGGTGAACCGGCGGAGGCGGACAGGGTGTTCATGGCGCCGATATATCCTGCCACATCTGGCGAAGGCTGGCGAATTTCGGCATGAGATGATGGAATTCGTCATCTTGGGAGAAATTGTGGCGGAAACAGTCGATATCGACGCGTTCGACCGGCGAATCATCGCGATCGTCAGGCGCAACAATCTGGCGCCCGCCCGCACGATCGCCGCGCAGGTCGGTCTTTCGGAGAGCGCGGTGCTACGCCGCCTGCGCCGGTTGCGGGCGGCCGGGGTGATCGTCGCCGACGTCGCGCTTATCGACCCCGCGCGGCTGGCACCGGCGATCACGATCCACGTGCTGGTGGAACTCAACCAGTCGGGCCTGCGCATGGAGCAGGCCTTCGCGGCAAGGCTGGACCGCTGCCCGGAAGTGATAGGGGCGTGGAACGTGACCGGGCGCACCGACTTCCTGCTGATGGTCAGCGTGCCGACGATCGAGGCCTACCAGCGCTTCGCCGACGACGTGCTCGCCTCCGACGAGAACGTGCGGGATTTCGAGACACTGGTGAGCCTGCGCGAGATCGTGCGGTTCGACCCGTTGCGCGCCGGCCTGCCGCTTTGAGGGCTGCGCTCGCAGTGACGGATTTGGGGGAATGCTACCGCCCGATCAGGCCGAGCGCGTGGCGGATGAACTTGCTGCGGTCGAGCACCCATTCCGACCCGGCGGGGAGATCGGGGTCCGAGTAGGTCCAGCCCTCGCCCGAGTAGACCCGCTGCAGGTTGCCGCCGGTGCCGAAGGCCAGCGAGACGTAGCGCTGCTGTGCGCGGGGCGCCTCGCTGCCCTCGACGTGCGAGCCGTCGGTGCCGAGCGTGGTGCCCGTCGGTCTGAGCGCGAAGACGTAAGGTTCGGTGCGGAAGCTCTTCACCGAGGTGTTGAGGAAGACCGAAAGATAGACCTGGTCCAGCGCATCGAGCGGCGAGGGCGACATATGCCATGCGGGCGAGCCGATCACCGGCCAGGGATAATTACCCTGCTCGCCGTAGCGGATGTCGCTGCGCAGGTCGACGAGGGCATCGCGCGGGGATTGCGCGGGCTCGACGCGCTCGATGCGCAGGCCGTCTGACCACGTGAAACCGAAGGCCGACGCGTCGATCAGCGGCATCGCGGAAGGCGGCCAGTTCGAAGGCGCCCCTCGCGGCACGTTGGAGACTGTGACGTTCTCGTAGACGCGCAAGTATGCCTTGTCCTTCAGCTGGTGGCCGCTCGCCGAGTTCTCCCAGGCGCGCTGGCCGTGGAACTTCGTGTCGCGGAAATGCGAGACGAGGGTGCCGTTGATGTAGGTGGTGTGCTCCTGGTCGGTGTTGGTGCCGACGTTGCCGGCGATGTCGCTGTCTTCGGCGTAGAGCATCGTCTGGCCATTCGGCACGAACAGCGCGTTCTTGCCGCCGTAGATCTTCACGCGGCGCAGGACGGCGGTGAACAGGCCGGGGCGGCGAGTTTCCGTTACTTCCAGATGGAGCGCGCCCTTGGTCTGGATGGCGTCGGGGAAGTCCAGTTCGACGTCGCGCATCTCGAAGTGGACGCGCTGGGCGCCGACGTCGAACAGGCGCAGGTCCACCGTCGCCCAGTCGTAGCCGGTGCGGAACACCGCGCGCTCGCCGGGGATGGAGCTGCGCACGATGTACTGCGTGCCCTCTACCGGGCCGCCGATCTGCGGCAGCGACGGCGCGAAGGGATAGACGCAGGGAGCGCCTTGCGCGTCCTGCGCCTCGTAGACCAGTTCGTAGCCGCCTTCGACCGGGCCGTCCGGGCTGCGGCCCTGATAGACCTCGCGCCCCGCCTTGCGCGAGGCTTCGCACTTGATGCGATAGGTGACGGCAGGCGCGCGCAGGCCGTCCATCGGCATGTAGAACGGATAAAGCCGGTCCCGCTCCTCGGGCGATGCCGGTTCGGCGGCCATGGCGCTGCGCGCGGCCAGCGGTACGGCGGCCGCCGCGACGACCGCCGGCAGCCGCGAGGCGGGCACCGACACGTCCAGCAGCAGCGGCATGGCCATGGCGAGCAGGGACTTGGGACGATGAAGAGGGGGCACTGGAATCTCCGCGCGGCGTGTCGGCACGAAGCGCCTAGCGTAAAAAGGAAAGCAAGATGTGAACGCCCGCCATTCTCCCGAACCTCATCCGGCGAGCGAGGTCAGGAACGGTGACACCCGCCGGCCGTTGGTCGCTTCCTGGAACGCGAGGAATTCCCCAGCCGGGAGTGCCTTGGCATAGAGCCAGCCTTGCGCGAAGCCGACCCCGGCGGCGCGCAGGTAGGCTTCCTGTTCAGGCGTCTCGACGCCCTCGGCGACGATCAGCAGGTTGAGGCCGTGGGCGATCTCGATGACGTGCGGGACGACCACGCTGGTCGCTGCCTCCCGGCCGATGGCATCGACGAAGGACTTGTCGATCTTGAGTGCGTCGAGCGGCAGTGCGGCAAGCTGCGCGAGACTGGAATAGCCGGTGCCGAAATCGTCGATCGCCACCATGTGGCCCTGCGCACGCGCCTTCTCCAGAGTCTCGCGCGCGGCGGCGGCATCCATGAAGCCGCGCTCGGTCGCCTCCAGCCAGACCTGCCGGGGCGCGACCCCGGCCTCGGCCAGCGCATGCGTCAGGACCGGCAGGAAACGCCCGCTCTGCATGTCGATGGCGGAGATGTTGATGGCGACGTGGACGCTGCGCTCGCGCCGCAGCATGTCGGCAAGGTCGGCGACGACGCAGCCGATCATCATGTCGGTCAGCGGTTCGATCAGGCGGTGCTTCTCGGCGAGCGGGATGAAGACCTCGGGCGAGACGCTGGTGCCGTCGCTGCGCTGCCAGCGCAGCAGCGCCTCGGCACCGACGCAAAGGCCGG
>NZ_BAAILP010000272.1:157442-158715 GCF_054589055.1 Novosphingobium sp. 11B
CCAGCGCGCGCTCGGGCGTCAGCCTGCGGCGGGACGTCCAAACGATCAGCGCGACCAGCAGCGCCGAGGTCAACAGGGCAAGCGGAACCAGAGCCCACAACTCGCGGGCCATGCGGGACTGGACATAGGCTTCGTCGGTGATTGCAAAGGCGCGGAAATGCCCGTCGTGCACGGAAGTGAAGATACGCGCGCCGACGCGGGCGAAGCCGTCCGAGGACGCGGCCCTGCGCATCACCTCCCCGGGCGCGGTGCCGTTGACGGCGATGATGCGGCCTTGAAGCGTGGCGATGCCGACCGTCATCGGCGTATCGGTCAGCACGTCCACGAAGCGTTCGTGGCTCACCAGCGCGTTGTAGTCGCCGTGATCGACCACGATGACCGGATGGCCGGCGCTGACTTGCGGCGCAACGTTCAGATAGAGGCCGAAGCCGCCAGCCAGTCGCGCATCCGGCGTTCCGTGTGCGACGAGCTTCGTCACCTTGCCCCAACTGGTGCAGGCGAGCTTGCCGTCCTGGAAATAGCCGACTTCCTCCACCGCGAGGTTGTCCACCGCCAGCTTGCGCATCCGCGCGATATGATCCTCTCCGCAGGCGTCCCAATCGACCGCCTGCAGTTCGCGGAATACGTCGGTCACGCGCGCGAAATTGCGCTCCGCACGCCGCAGCGTCCAGTCGCTGTACTCGGCGAGATGCTCGCGTTCGGCCTCCAGAGCACGGTGCCGGGCATAAGCGATGGCGGCTGCAAGCGGCAGGATCGTCGCAAGAGCGGCAAGAATGCCGGCGATGAAGACGATCCGCTGCCGCTGCATGGGCACACTATGTCAGAAAAACTACGTACTTCTACCCGGATTTGCCGACATAGCGGGCCACGGTCCTGCAGGCTTCGCAATGACGAAGCGGAGGTACGCTCAATCCAGCTTCAGTACGCCGTCGATGCGGCGCGGGGCGTTCCACGGATTGCCGTCGCGAAGGCCCTCGGGGAGCAGGGCGAAGGGCATGTTCTGGTAGCACACCGGGCGCAGGAAGCGCTCGATCGCCGAGGTGCCGACCGAGGTTGTCCGTCCGTCCGAGGTCGAGGGGAACGGGCCGCCGTGGACCATCGCGTGGCACACTTCGACGCCGGTGGGCCAGCCGTTGACGAGGATGCGTCCGACCTTGCGCTCCAGCACCGGCAGCAGCAGCGCGGCCTCCGCCTCGTCCTCGGCGTCGAGGATCAGGGTGGCGGTGAGCTGGCCTTCGAGGGCGGCGATGACCTTGAGCGCCTCGGCCATGTC
>NZ_BAAILP010000273.1:0-729 GCF_054589055.1 Novosphingobium sp. 11B
TACCCCGGCATGCCGCCCGAGATGGCGCAGCCCGGCTCGCTGGTCTTCCACAAAACCGCCGCCCCGGTCGATACCGGCAATCCCGCCAACTGGTGGCGGTTCGAGTTCGGCGCCGACTGGCGCCATCCACTGGGACCGGATCGCGACGTCGAGGCGCTCGGCTTGTGGGACCATCCGGTCGTCCAGATCGCCTATGCCGACGCGCAGGCCTATGCGGACTGGGCAGGCAAGGACCTGCCGACCGAAGCCGAATTCGAGTTCGCCGCACGCGGCGGGCTGGACGGCGCGGACTATGCCTGGGGCGACGAATTGGCGCCGGACGGCGCGATGCTGGCGAACTACTGGCAGGGCCTGTTCCCCTTCGCCAACCAGATCCTGGACGGCTGGGAACGGACCTCGCCCGTCGGGAACTATCCTGCCAACGGCTACGGCGTGTTCGACATGATCGGCAACACTTGGGAATGGACCAGCGACTGGTGGAGCGAGACGCCCGAAGTGGCCCGCAAGAAGGTAGGCCGATCGTGCTGCACGCTCAGCAATCCGCGCGGCGGCAAGCTCAAGGACAGTTTCGATCCCGCCCAGCCGGGCGTGCGGATCGGCCGCAAGGTGCTCAAGGGCGGTTCTCACTTGTGCGCGGCGAACTATTGCCAGCGCTACCGCCCCGCCGCGCGCCATCCCGAGATGATCGACACTTCCACCTCGCACATCGGCTTCCGCTGCGTTCGACGT
>NZ_BAAILP010000274.1:0-3114 GCF_054589055.1 Novosphingobium sp. 11B
GAAGGCTGGGACCGCTGGCCGCGTAAAACCCAACCACCGGCAGGGCGCGCCCTAACGATAGTTGGCAGTAATAGGCGAGCGGTCCCAGCCTTCGCTGGGATGACGCGGTTTGGTTTGAAACGACGCGGCGATCAGGGCTGCGTTGTACCGGGTATCCGCGTCGGCGTAGGACGCGGCGTCGGCATCACACGCGGGACCGGCGTGGGACGCGCTCCCGGATAGGCCCCGGTGCCCTGCCCCGGACGCAGGCCCGGATCTTCCCGCTCGCGCCCGGTGGCGCGGTCGAGGAAGTCGTTGCCCGCAGCGGGCGGCGGCCCGGCCGGCGCACCCTGCGGCCCGTAGTCCGGCGGAACCACGCCGCCGTTCGGCGCCTGCCCGTTCGGACCTTCGCCATAAGGCTGCTGATCCGGCGCACCACCGTCAGGGTGGACGAGGTTGCCGTTCTCGTCGGTGTAGTAATAGTCGTCAGGATTGCCCTGCATCTGCTCGTCATCGGGCTCCAGCTGCCATTCGGGCAGCTTGAGTTCGGTGTCGAACTGCTCGACCGGGCGCTTGGCGACGGCAACCTTCATGTAGTCCGAGAACGCCCGCGCCGGAGCATGCCCGCCGGAGAGCCCCGCGACCCGCTTGGCGTCGTCGCGGCCCATCCACACGCCGGTGGTGATGCCGCTGGAGAAGCCGAGGAACCAGCCGTCCTTGTTCGAGCTGGTGGTGCCGGTCTTGCCCGCCACCGGACGCCCGATCTGCGCGGCGCGGCCCGTGCCGATCGCCACGGCGGTCTGCAGCAGGTCGGTGATGCCAGCCGCCACGTAATGCGGCACCAGCACCTGGCCCTGCACCGACTTGTGCTCGTAGAGCAGCTCGCCCGAGGTCGTGGTGACCTTGGTGATGCCGTAGGGCTCCACCGAAGTGCCGCCCGCCGACACCGCCGCGAAAGCGCGGGTCATGTCGATCACGCGCACTTCCGAGGTGCCCAGCACCATCGCCGGCTTGGTGTTGATGTCGGTGGTGATGCCGAAGCGCTTGGCCATGCTGGCGACGGTGCCGAAGCCGACCTCGTTGCCCAGCTGCGCGGCGACGGTGTTCTTGGAGTAGGCGAAGGCGGTACGCACGTCGATCTGGCCGGCGAAGTTGCGGCCGTCGTTCTGCGGGCTCCAGCCCTGGATCGTCACCGGCTCGTCCACGACGCGATCGTCGGGGGTGTAGCCCGCCTCAAGCGCGGCAAGGTAGACGAACAGCTTCCACGACGAACCCGGCTGCCGCAGCGCCGAAGTGGCGCGGTTGTAGTTCGAGTTCACGTAATCCGTGCCGCCGACCATCGCCAGCACCGCGCCGTCCTTGTCGAGACTGACGAGCGCGCCCTGCGCCCCCTTGGGCACGTTGGCGTCGATCGACTTGGTGGCCGCGTCCTGCATCGCCGGGTCGAGCGTGGTCCACACCTCGATCGGCTCGTTGTTCTCAGGCAGCAACATGTCGAGCTGCGGCAGCGCCCAGTCGGTGAAATAGCGGACCGAGTTCTGGCCTTTTTCCTTGGCGACCTGCACGTCCGAGAAATCGACGCTGTCGGCCTCCGCCTGCGAGATCACGCCTTCGCGCGCCATCAGGCCGAGCACGACCTTGCCGCGCCCCTTGGCGGCCTCGACATCGGCGGTGGGCGAGTAGTTCGACGGAGCCTTCACCAGTCCGGCGATGATCGCCGATTCGGCGGTCGAAAGTTCGGTGGCCGGGTGGCCGAAGAACTTGCGGCTCGCCGCGTCGATGCCATAGGCGCCGCCGCCGAAGTAGACCTTGTTGAGGTACAGTTCGAGGATCTGGTCCTTGGTGAACTTCCTCTCGAGCGCCAGCGCCAGCACCATCTCGCGCGCCTTGCGGTTCCACGAGCGGGTGTTGGTGAGGAAGATGTTGCGCGCCAGCTGCTGCGTCAGCGTCGAGGTCGCCTTGGCGCGGCTGTCGGTGGTGATCGACATGTAGACCGCGCGGGCCAGACCGATCGCATCGACGCCGGGATGCTCGCGGAAGCGGCGATCCTCGACCGAGACGATGGCATCACGCATGATCGCGGGGATCTCGTCATAGGGCATCCACTTGCCGTAGCTCGGCCCGAGCGAGACGAGTTCGCGCCCGTCGCGCGCGCGCACGACGATCATCTGGCCGTTCTGGCTGCTCTTCAGCGCCGAATAGTCGGGCAATTCGCGCATCGTGAAGAACACGGCGGTGCCCAGGAAGATCGCGCCGAGCAGCGCCAGCGCGCCGCCCCATACGAACACGCCGCGAATGATGCGGCGCCAGAGCGGCTTGCTTTCAGCTTGCGACGATGCGCCGCGGGGTGCGCGGCTGCGGCCGGAATTCTTGGCCATGGGTAGGATGCAAACCCCAATAAGGACGGATGTGTCGGGTCGCTCCTACACCTTGCATGGCGATTTGTAACCCGAGGTGAACACGGGTGCGGGGGAAAGGCAGCGGATGGCCGGCCCACCCCGTCCGGCTAAGCCCTGCGGGCCGAGCCTCCCGGCCCTCCCTCCTTCGACAGGCTCAGGATGAGCGGGAGTGCGAAGCGTTCTGTCTCCCCTCCCGCTCGCGGGAGGGGCCGGGGGTGGGCCTTCCTTTTTACTTCGGCTCGAAGTCCAGCGAGGCGCTGTTGATGCAGTACCGCAGCCCCGTCGGCGCCGGGCCATCGGGGAACACGTGGCCGAGGTGTCCATCACACTTCGCACAGGTCACTTCGGTGCGGATCATCCCGTGCGAGGTATCGCGGTGCTCGTCGATCGCGGCTTCGTCCACCGGCGCGGTGTAGCTCGGCCAGCCGCAGCCCGAATTGAACTTGTCATCGGATTCGAACAGCGGCGCACCGCAGCCCGCGCAAGTATAGAGCCCTTGCTGCTTGTTGCCGTCGTATTTGCCGGTGAAGGCCCGCTCGGTGCCTGCCTGACGCAGCACATAGTACTGCTCTGGGCTGAGGCGCTCGCGCCATTCTTCATCGGTGAGGTGCATCTTGTCGGTCATCGGGGAGGCTCTCCTTTGGCGCCGATATGGGGCGGAACGAGGCCAAATTCCAGTGAGTCCGTCGTCCCGGATCAGGTCCGGGACGACGACCAATCAGTACGGCGTGCCGTC
>NZ_BAAILP010000274.1:3278-6405 GCF_054589055.1 Novosphingobium sp. 11B
GATCGCCCGCACTAATGGCGATGAAGGTGCAGTCGGCCTCGCTTTCGTTCACGAGGTGGTGCCCGTCGCGCACGCCTTTCGCCCAGGCGCAGACGTCGCCCGCGCGCAGCAGCGTGCGCCCGCCGTCTTCCACCAAGACCGCCTCGCCCGAGAGCATGACCAGCAGTTCGTCCTCGTCGTCGTGCCAGTGACGCTGGCTGGACCAGGCGCCCGGCTTCAGCACCACATGGCTCGCGCCCATCTGCGTCAGTCCGCCGGCAGGAGCCAGGCGCCGCCACCAGCGGCCCTCCACCGCCGCGTCGAAAGGCGCCGGATAGCCGGTGCGGTTGGCCTGCGGAATGGCCTCGATGTCGAGCCGGGGCATGGACGGTCTCCTATGGTCATGGTGCGCCTATTATGCGATGGCGCTGCCCCTATGTCCCAGACCGCTCCTCTCGCCGCAACCGTCGCCGATCTCGCCGAGGCGCTGATCGCCTGCCCCAGCGTCACCCCCGCCACCGGCATGGTGTTCGACTGCCTGGAGAACCAGCTGGCACCGCTCGGCTTCGAGGTGACCCGCTTCATCGCGGGAGAAGCGCCGGACGGCCCGGTCGAGAACCTCTTCGCGATTCGCCGCGGCCCCGAGGGTTCGCGCCATTTCGCCTTCGCCGGCCACCTCGACGTGGTGCCGCCGGGCGAAGGCTGGACCAGCGCGCCGTTCCTGCCCGAGAGGCGCGGTCCCGAAGGACAGGAACTGCTTTACGGGCGCGGCGCCGTGGACATGAAGGGCTCGATCGCGGCCATGGTCGCAGCCGTCACGCATATCCCGCCTGAAACCGGCACTGTCAGCTTCATCATCACCGGCGACGAGGAAGGCCCGGCGCGCTTCGGCACCCTCGCCCTCATCGATCTGATGCGCGAAAAGGGCGAGATTCCCGACCTTTGCCTCGTCGGAGAGCCGACCTCGGTGAACCGCCTCGGCGACATGATGAAGGTCGGCCGTCGCGGTTCCGTCAACATCTGGCTGGAAGTCGAGGGCGTGCAGGGCCACGTCGCCTACCCGCACCTCGCCGACAATCCGATCACGAAGCTGGTGGCGATGCTGGCCGAACTGGACGCCATCGTGCTCGACGAGGGCACCGACTGGTTCCAGGCGAGCAACCTCGAAGTCACCGACGTGGCTTGCGGCAACCCGGCCACCAACGTGATCCCGGCGAAGGCTTCGGCGCGCATCTCGATCCGTTTCAACGACCTGCACACCGGCGAGGGCCTTGCCGCGCGCGTCGCCGAGATCGCGCAGCGGCACGGCGGCACCGCCCGCCCCGTGATCTCGGGCGAGGCATTCCTGACGCAGCCCGGCGCGTTCTCCGCCATGCTGGCCGAAGCGATCCGCGCCGAGACCGGGGTGGAGCCCGAACTCTCGACCAGCGGCGGCACTTCGGACGCGCGGTTCCTCAAGGATCTCTCGCCGGTGATCGAGTTCGGCCTGTGCAACGCAACCATGCACAAGCGCGACGAAGCCGTGGCCGTGGCGGACCTCGACGCTCTCGCCCGCATCTACGAGCGGGTGACGCTGGCGGCGCTGGCGGGCTGACGGGGGATTTGTTTCGGAGGCGAGCGGGCCGAAACGCAAGGTCCTGCGTCTTGCAACCGGGTGAAACCTCGCCCCCGTCATTGACCGCACCGGCCACACTGATAGGCTCCGGCGCTTTCACGACGCCACCATTAACAAGGGGTTCGCAATGGGCAGGCGCCTGACGCTCTACATTCTCATCGGCATGGTCCTCGGCATTGCCGCAGGCTACATGCTCCACGCGAGCCTTCCGGCGGACGATCCGCACCTCAAGCAGTGGGCGGACTATTTCCGGCTGCTGCCCGACGTGTTCCTCAAGCTGATCAAAATGATCCTCGCGCCGCTGGTCTTCGCGACGATCGTGACCGGCATTGCGGGCATGGGCGACAGCGCCGCGCTCGGCCGCATCGGCGGCAAGGCGCTGGGCTGGTTCATCACCGCCAGCCTCGTCTCGCTGAGCCTCGGCCTGATCCTCGTCAACCTGTTCCAGCCCGGCGTCGGCGTCGGCCTCGAAAGCAGCGCCGACGTGGGCGACCTCGAGATGGGCGAGCTGACGCTGCGCCACTTCATCCTCGAGATCTTCCCGGCCAGCCCATTGGCGGCGATGGCCGAGAACAACATCCTGCAGATCCTCGTGTTCTCGGTGTTCGTGGGCGTCGGCCTCACCGCCATCGGCGAGCGCGGCGCGCCGATCGTGCGCGCCACCGAAGCGCTGTCCGAACTGATGCTGCAAATCACCGGCTACGTCATGCGCTTCGCCCCCTTCGCGGTGTTCGGCGCGATCGCCGCCGTAATCGGCACGCAGGGCCTCGGCATCATCGTGACCTACGGTGTGCTCGTCAGCGAGTTCTACCTTGCGATGGCTCTCCTGTGGGTGCTGCTGTTCTGCGCGGGCGGCCTGTTCCTGGGCAAGCGCGTGGTCACGCTGTTCCGCTACATCCGCGAGCCGCTGCTGCTCTCGTTCTCGACCGCCTCGTCGGAAGCCAGCCTGCCCAAGCTGTTCGAGCAGCTCGACCGCTTCGGCGTGCCGCGCCGCATCTCGGGCTTCATCCTGCCGCTGGGCTACAGCTTCAACCTCGACGGCTCGATGATCTACATGACCTTCGCGTCGATGTTCATCGCCCAGGCTTACGGCATCCATGTGCCGATCATGACGCAGATCCTGATGCTGCTGACGCTGATGGTAAGTTCCAAGGGCATCGCCGGGGTGCCGCGCGCCAGCCTCGTGGTGATCGCCGCGACGCTGACGCAGTTCGGCCTGCCGGTCGAAGGCATCGCGCTGCTGCTGGGCGTGGACACTTTCCTCGACATGGGCCGCTCGGCCACCAACGTGGTGGGCAACGCAGTGGCGACGGCGGTGATCACCCGCTCGGAAGGCATGCTGCAGCCGCTGATGGACCCCGATGCGGAAGTGCTGCACTCACCCTCGCACACCGTCGCCGACGGGCGGCGCGGGCTCAACATCGATCCCGAGCAGTACGAGGGGTAAGGATAGGCCGAGGGGGCTTCGACAGGCTCAGCCTGAGCGGTTTTGAGAGCAGGTCTTTAAATCCCGCTCAGGCTGAGCTTGTCGAA
>NZ_BAAILP010000275.1:0-23641 GCF_054589055.1 Novosphingobium sp. 11B
GCCCTGGGTTGCTTCGCTTCGCTCGCAATGACGGATTGGGGAGGCGATGCCGATATACGGGGCCTGCGGAACGTAAACCCCTGCGTCTCTCTTCCCGTCTTGACCCCAGGAAATGCACGGTCCACCCATGCGACCATGACAAAGCATTTCCGCCCCCTCGGCTATACTGCCGCCGCCGTCGCGGCCCTCGCTCTTGCCTCGTCGCTTTCCGCGCAGGCGCCCACCGACACCATGATGAACGAGCAGGTGAAGTCCTACGACTGGGTTCGCCCTCAGGCGGACTACGTGCGCAAGACGGTGATGATCCCGATGCGTGACGGGACCAAGCTGTTCACCGTCATCATCTATCGCAAGGGCACTCAGGACGGCCCGATCCTGCTCAGCCGCACGCCGTACAATGCGGACAAGATGAGCAGCCGCAACCGCAGCCAGAAGATCGAGGAAATCCTGCCCGTCGCCGACGCCGAATTCGTCAACGACGGTTACATCCGCGTCTATCAGGACGTGCGCGGGCTGGACGGGTCGGAGGGCGACTACGTCATGAACCGCCCGTTGCGCGGGCCGCTCAACAAGACCAAGGTGGACCACGCCACCGACGCCTACGACACGATCGACTGGCTGGTGAAGAACGTGAAGGAAAGCAACGGCAAGGTCGGCATTACCGGCTCGTCGTACCTTGGCTTCACCTCGCTGATGGCGCTGATCGATCCGCACCCGGCGCTCAAGGCGGCCGTGCCGCAGAGCCCGATGGTCGATGGCTGGATGGGCGACGACTGGTTCCACAACGGCGCCTTCCGCATGTTCGGCTTCGATTACGACCTCGGCCAGACGGTGAAGAAGGGCGGCGGCGACGTTCCGCGCGGTGGCGGTGACGACTACACCGCCTACCTCGAGGGCGGTTCGGCGATGGATTATGCCAAGGCATATGGCCTGCTCGACCTGCCGGTGGTGCGCAAGGTACTGGAGCACCCGAGCTACGACGCATGGTGGCAGGGGCAGGCGGTCGACAAGCTGCTCGGCGCGCGCAAGCTGACGGTGCCGACGATGCTGGTGGTCGGCCAGTGGGACCAGGAGGACAGCTACGGCGCCCCGGCGGTCTATCAGGCGCTGAAGGCGGGCGGCAACGACAACGTCAGCCTCGTCATCGGTCCGTGGCGTCATTCTCAGGTGAACTACGAAGCACGCGAACTCGGCCCGCTCAAGTGGGAGGGCGATACCGGCCTGCAGTTCCGCACGCAGTACATGAAGCCGTTCTTCGACTGTCACCTCAAGACGAACGCGCCTGCCTGCGATACGCCGCCGGTGCTGACGTACGCCACGGGCGAAAACAAGTGGGAGGTGTCGCAGGCATGGCCGGCGGGTGCCTATACGCCGCTCTACCTCGGCGCGAATTCCTCACTGTCGTGGACCAAGGGCGCGTCGGGTTCCGACAGCTACGTCTCCGACCCGGCCAAGCCCGTGCCGATGCTGCCGCGCCCCGTCCACATGAAGGGTGATGAGTGGAAGACCTGGCTGGTGCAGGACCAGCGCTTCGCTGACGGCCGTACCGACGTGCTGAGCTACCAGACCGGCGTGCTCGACAAGCCGGTCCACATCAAGGGCGCGCCCAAGGTGGACTTGCGCGCGGCGACGTCCGGGCAGGACAGCGACTATGTCGTCAAGCTGATCGACGTCTACCCTCAGGAGAACACCGCCGATCCGAAGATGGCGGGCTACCAGCTGGGCATCGGCATCGAGATCTTCCGCGGCCGCTACGTCGGTGGTTTCGACAAGCCGCAGGCGCTGGAGCCGGGCAAGGTCTACGACTTCAAGTGGGCGCTGCCCAACGTCGACCATGTGTTCCTGCCGGGCCACAAGATCATGGTGCAGGTCCAGTCCAGCCTGTTCCCGCTCTACGATCGCAATCCGCAGAGCTGGGTGCCCTCGATCATGGACGCCAAGCCGAAGGACTACGTGAAGGCGACCGAGACGGTGCACTTCGGCGGCGATCAGGCCAGCGCGGTGTGGCTGCCGGTGGCTCAGGACTGATCTGAAAGGGACACCTCCTGCCAGCGGGAGGTGTCTCTCCAATTCAAAATTACGTTGTCATCCCCGCGAAGGCGGGGGCCCAGCTTATGACCGTGCAACACGCGATGTCATCAGTTGGGTTCCCGCCTTCGCGGGAATGACGACTTTGAAGATGACGGACCGGCCGGGCGCACCGCGCACCCTCAATTCTCCCCGAACAGCTCCCGCTGCGAGGCTTCGATTTCCTCGAAGTAGCGCCGCCTCGCATGCCGTTCGGTCACCACGCCGACGACGTTGCCGACGCCGTCCACCACTGCCAGTTCGTCTGCCACGGCAAGGTCGAAGGCTTTCAGCATCGCCCGGATGTCCGTCACCGGCGAGAGCGTGTTCGCCTGCAGCGTCGCCAGCGTTCCCACTGCGACGTCGGGCGCAAGTTCGGGGTTGTAGGCCGAGGCGGTCGTGACGATCCCGGCATAATGCCCCTCGTCGTCGAGCAGGATCGCCTTGCTAGCCGAGCCGAGCGGCACCTGCGCGCGGAAGTCCGCGACCGAGAGGCTGGCCGCTGCGCTCTTCCAGTCCTTGCGCATGATGCGCCCGGCCGTCAGCGCCAGCATCCAGCCGATATCGCGCGGGGACCGGATGATCGAGCCGCGCACGTGCAGGCGCCAGGTGGAGAACGAATATCCGAACGTCTCGCGGGTCAGCGCGCTCGACACCAGCGAGGCGGTCAGCACAACGCCCATCAGCGCGAAGTCGTGGGTGGTCTCCAGCATCAGCATGGCCAGCGTCATCGGGCCGCCCACCACCGAGACCGCGAGCGCCGACATGCCGACCAGCGCGGCGTCGTTGATGTCGAGCGCGATGCCCGCCATCGATGCCAGCGCGGCGAAGATCAGCCCGACCAGCGAGCCGATGAACAGCGAGGCGAAGAACAGGCCGCCGCGAAATCCGAAGGCGATCGAGATCGCGGAGGCCAGCACCTTGAGCACCAGCACGGTGACGAGGAACTGCAGCGCCGGTTGCATCGCGATGTTGAGGTGCATCGCCCCGTGCCCGGCGGAAAGCGTCTGCGGGGTCACCATGGCGAGCGGCATCAGCAGGAATCCGCCGATCACCGGCTTCCAGCGTGCGATGCGACCGCTTACGCCCTGCATCTTCTGCTCCGCGAACGTGACGAGGCGCATCATCGCGATGCCCACCAGCGCGCAGGCGAGGCCCAGGATCGTGTAGATGAAGTAGTCGCCGGTAGTCAGTGTCCGGTCGGCGGCGGTGGCGATGAGGTAGGGCTCCACCCCCAGCGCCCGCGTCACGAAGGCGGCACCCAGCGCGGCAGCCACGACCGGGGCGATCGCGGCGGGCGTATACGTGCCGATGACGATCTCGAAGGCGTAGAACGCACCCGCCAGCGGCGCTCCGAACGCGGCGCCGACCGCCGCGCCCGCACCCGCGCCGACGAGGGTGCGCATGTCCGAGCGGCGTAGCTTGAACCACTGCCCCAGCACCGAGGCGACGCCGCCGCCCATCTGCGCGTAGGCCGCCTCCAGTCCCACCGAGGCACCCGCGCCGTTGGAGAGGATCGTCTGGACCGAGATCACCAGGTTGTCGACGAAGGGAATGCGGCCGCTGTGCAGCGCGTTGGCCTCGACGACGTCGATCGGGGCGCGGCGGCGGGTTTTCAGGAAATGCGTCATTGCCACCAGCACCAGCCCGCCCAGCGGCAGCGCCAGCAGCCGCCACCAGTTGCGGATCTCGCCGAGCGCACTCAGCCGGTTGTCGCCGATGCCGTAGAGTAGTCGCTGGATGCCGTGGGCGATGAAGCCCTGCAGGTTCGTCAGCCAGCCCGCCGCCAGCCCGGCGACGAGGGCCAGCACGATGAAGGCCATTTCGCTCGACCGCAGCCGCTGGCGCTGCCGGATGGCCAGGGCCTTGAGAGCGTGAATCCCCATGCGTCGCATCGGGCCGATTGGGCCGGGCAGGGAGGGGGAGTCAAGCGGAAGTAAGATGGGAAAAGACCCACCCCCAGCCCCTCCCGCAGGCGGGAGGGGAGAAACAGCGCCACGCTCTCCCGCCCGCGGGAGGGCCGGAAGGCTTGGGAGCGCAGCGACCTAGCCGTACGGGGTGGGTGTTCGCTTACTTCGGCGGCATGCGGATCGCGCCGTCGAGGCGGATGCATTGGCCGTTGAAATAGATGTTGCGCACCAGTTCGAGCACCAGCGAGCCGAACTCCTCCGGATTGCCGAGACGGCGCGGGAAGGGCACCGCCTTGCCGAGGTTCTCGTACACTTCGGGCGCATGTTCCTTGACGCGCAGCATTGGCGGCGTCGCGAAAGTGCCGGGCATGATCGCGTTGACGCGGATGCCGAGGTCCATGAGGTCGCGCGCCATCGGCAGGACCATCGCGTTCACTGCGCCCTTGCCGCCGCCGTAGGCGACCTGTCCGATCTGACCGTCCTCTGCGGCGGCCGAGGAGGTGAGGATGATCGTGCCGCGTTCGCCGTCTTCGTTCAGGGTTTCCGCCGTTGCCATGCCCAGCGCCGCGATCGAGGCGACGCGGTAGGAGGCGGTGAAGATTCCTTCGGCCGACTTGGCGATCTGCTCGGTCGGCGTGCGCTTGTAGCCGCCGGTCTTCTTGTCGAACGAGACGGTCTTGCCGCCGCCCGCGACGATTGCGCAGTGGACGACGATGCGCTCCTGCCCATGGGCCTCGCGCGCCTTGGCGAAGCCGGCCTCGACGCTCTCCTCGCTGGTGATGTCGACGTTGCAGAACACGCCGCCGATTTCCGCCGCGAACGCTTCGCCCGCTTCCTCGCTGATGTCGAAGATGGCGACCTTGACGCCTGCATCGGCCAGCGCCTTCGCACTCGCCCGGCCAAGGCCCGAGGCGCCGCCGGTGACCACGGCGGCAAGGGTGTTGTCGATCTTCATGTTCATCTCCCCGAATCGTATCGAAGGTCTGGCTAGCGCAGCCCGCTCCGCCGTGTCGCGGCGCCGATGCTAACCCGGTGCAAGTATCGCTCGGGCGTCCCCGCGGTTCTGGCGCCCATGCCCTCGGACGGCGTCGTCAGAGCGCCTGATCGGTCGGGGCGAAAGCGCGGAAAATACGCCGCAGATCGTCACGGCGGGTCAGTGCATCGGCCAGCGTGTAACGGTCAAGCACGTCGAGGAAGGCGCGCGTCGCCTCGTTGAAGACGCGCGGCAGGGTGCAGGCGGTGCGCACTATGCAGTTTGTGCAGTCGACCAGCTGGAAGCCGGTTTCGGTATGGCGTACGACCTCGCCGACGGTGATCTCGTTCGCCTGGCGGCCCAGTCTTAGCCCGCCGCCACGACCGCGCACGGTTTCGAGAAACCCGGCCTGGCCAAGATCCTGCACCACTTTCATCAGGTGGTTGCGTGAAATGTCGTAAGTCTGCGCGATCTCGGCGATAGAGGAGAGGTCCCCTTCGTCCCGCGCACCGACATGCAGCAGGACGCGCACGGCATAGTCGGTGTAACGGGTCAGTTGCACGCAGGCGTTCCGAAGCTGGTCATCGGATACTCATGCCGTGCAAGTGCAGTGCGATGCAACCCGTGCAGATACAATGTCTCATCGCGGGGCGGTCGGACGGCAGGCGGTTCGCCGCCTGCCGTCCGCATCTATCGTTCAGAACAGGGCAATGATTCCGCGCGAAGGATCGACGAGGCCCTCCCAGATCATCTTGCCCGCCACCCACAGGATCACAAGCAGGCCGACGTAGGCGAGCCAGCGATAGGTCTCGATGACGCGCGCCAGAACGTTGGCGGCGATGCCCATCAGCGCGACCGAGAGGATCAGGCCGACCGCGAGAATGCCGGGGTGGTCGCGCGCGGCGCCCGCGACGGCCAGCACATTGTCGATGCTCATGCTGACGTCGGCGACGGCGACGGCCCATGCTGCGCCGGCGAAACTGCGCGGGGCGACCTTGGCGATGGTCGAGTCGGGTTCGTCGTCGCTGCGGTCCTCGCGCAGTTCGCGCCACATCTTCCATGCCACCCAGATCAGCAGCAGGCCGCCCGCGAAGACGAGCCCGACGATCTGCATCAACTGGCTGACCACGAGCGCGAAAGCGACGCGCAGCACCAGAGCGGCGATCACGCCGATCATGATGACCTTGCGGCGCATCGCGGCCGGAAGCCCGGCGGCGAGCGCGCCGACGACGATCGCGTTGTCGGCGGCCAGCATGATGTCGATCAGCACCACCTGCCCGAAGGCGGACAGCGCAGCCGGTGAGCCGATGTTGGAGAAGTCGGCAACAATGTGCTGCCAAAGGTCAGTCATGCGATATTGTCCCTGTTGGTCCACGCGCCGCGGATGGCTGCGACGAGGAGGTCTGCGTAGCGCCAGCCTATGGCGGCGGCGGCGATTGTGGAAAGGCTGTCCTCATGGTCGCGGCCAGGTCGGCCCGCGCCGGTGAGGTTGGGTTTGATGTTGACGTCGAACAACAGGTAGTCGCCGGTCGCGTCCTGACGGCAGTCGATCCGCATCGGGGTGCGGATGCCGATGATCGCGGCGGCCTGCTCGCAGGCGGCGGTGACTGCGACGATGGCCGGGTCAGCGCATTCCTCGCCCGTCATCGCCGCGCTGTTGGTGCTGACGGGGACGTCCCCGTTGTAGGGCGCGACGTCGTCATGCTGGTCGAAGCGGCGGACGGGGGGGAGGGCGAAGGGTTTCGTCTCGCCTTCCCGGGTCGCTGCGGGCATTACCGTGATGGTGATTTCCTGACCCGGCAGGAACTGCTCGATCATGATCGCGGTGCCGAACTTGCCGCCTGCGACGATGGCGCGGGTGGCCGCTATCATTTCGTCGAGGCTGCGCGCGACGCTGACGCCCTGACTGCCGCGACCGCGCAGGGGCTTCACCACCAGCGGGAGGTGCCCGGCGAAGGCGGCAAGCTGAGCCTCGATATCGGGCGCGGCGCCGTCGACCACCCAGGATCCGGCGACGGGCAGGCCCTCGGCGGCGAGGCGGGCGTTGGTGGCGGCTTTGTCGTCCACCTCTTGCATGGTGCGCGGATCGGCGCTGACCACCCATGCGCGGCGACTGGCGGCTTCGATCGGGTGGCCGTCGAAGACGACGGTGTTGGCCCAGAGCAGCGTCGCGCCTGCGGCAAGCGCAGCATCGATGCCGTCGGGCGTGTCGGGCCAGACCCAGTCGAACACCGATGTGGGATCGGGATCGGCCACCGGCGTCACCAGCGTGCAGCCGACCGAGCGCAGGGCCACGCCCATGTCGGCGCCGCTGTCGGAATAGCCGCCGGGCTTGGCATCCTTGCGCTGGCCGTCGATCACCGGCGGCTCGATCGCCTGATAGAGAATGGCGATCTTTTCGGTGAAGGGATCAGGCATCTCGGGTTCCCATGAACTTGAACGCAGCAGGCGCGCCGATGATGACCAGCACCACGCGGACGAGGTGGTGGACGACCACGAAGCTGGCTTCCAGCGCGAGGCTGAGGGCCACCATGCTCATCTCCGCCACGCCGCCGGGCGAGTAGGCCAGCGTCAGCAGCGCCGGGTCCAGTCCGGTAGCCCAGCCGATGCCGAATGCCCAGACGAAGGTTATGACCAGCAGGATCGCGGTCGATCCCGCCGCCAGCATCAGCGTGCGCAGCAGCGTCGGCAGGTCCAGCCCTACGAAACGGCAGCCGATCGTCGCGCCGAGGCCGACCTGCGCGGCGGCGATGGCCCATGCCGGGATGTGGAAGTCGCTGAGGCCCGTCAGGTGGACGGCGGCGCTGACGAACAGCGGCCCCATCAGGTGCCACGCGGGGAGTTTCAGCGCGCGGCCGATCACGCTGCCGACGATCATGCAGCCCAGCGCCCATGGCAGCAGCGTCCAGTCGACCACGCCCGTAACCTGGGGAGGAAGCGGGGCGTGGCCGGTCTCCGCCTCGAACAGGCGGATGAGGAAGGGGAGGATGAAGACGACGAGGAAGATCCGCGCGCCGTGGATCAGGCCGATCATGCGCTCGTCGGCACCGCGCTCGGAGCCGAGGACGACCATCTCGGCGATGCCGCCGGGCATTCCGGCGAAGTAGGCGGTGGGCGGATCGAACTTTGCGATTTTGCGGAAATATAAAACGCAGGCGACGGCGGCGCTGGTCAGGAACAGCGGGAGCAGGGCGATCGGCACGATCCACTGCGCCGCCTGCGCGGCGATGCCGGGGTGGAACGCACTGCCCAGCACGACGCCGAGCACGGCGGACATCGGCCTGCGGGTGGCGGAATTCGCGGCGATCGGCAGGCGCGCGATGCTGCCCGCCGCGCACGCGGTCATCGATCCCAGCACCCACGGCAGCGGGGCATGGATCGACCAGAATAGAACGCCGCCGCACGCGCCCACGGCGAGTGCGGCGATGAAGCGCAGGATGACGCCCAGCGTCCCGGCGTCACCGATGATCCCCCGCACCGTCATTGCGAGCCCCGCAGGGGCGCGGCAATCCAGCACGGCGTGAGGCCGCCCTGGATTGCTTCGCAACGTTCGCAATGACGAAGGGGGAAGATCATCACGCGGCGATCAACCCACGAACGGGAAGGCCAGCACCGCCATGCCCACGACGGTCATGACGAGGCAGCACAGCGCCGCCGGGACCAGCGTGAACTTCTGGTGGTCCGCCAGATCCACGCCGGCAAGGCTCACCAGCAGGTAGGTCGAGGGCACCAGCGGGCTGAGCAGGTGGACCGGCTGGCCCATCAGCGAGGCGCGGGCGATCGCCATCGGCTCGACGCCGTAGTGCGCCCCGGCCTCGGCGAGGATCGGCAGCATGCCGAAGTAGAAGGCGTCGTTCGAAATGAAGAACGTGCCCGGCAGGCTGATGAGGGCGGTGATCGGCGCCATGTAGGGGCCGAGGACCGGCGGGATCAGCCCGACGACTTCCTTGCTCATCGCCTCGACCATGCCGGTGCCCGAGAGGATGCCAGTGAAGATGCCCGCCGCGAAGATCAGCGAGACGACCGAGAGGACATTGCCCGCATGCGCGCTGATGCGCTCCTTTTGCGACTTGGTGTCGGGGTAGTTGGCGATCATCGAGATCGCGAAGGCCAGCATCATCAGGATCGGCAGCGGCAGTACGCCCCACACCAGCAGCACCAGCAGCGCGACGACGAGCGCGCCGTTGAACCAGATCATCTTCGGGCGGCGCGCTTCGGGCCACTGCGAGACGGCGAGGTCGCTGGCCTCCAGCGCGGCGAGGTTCTCCACCTTGCCGATGCGGCGGCGCTCCTTGCGGCCGAAGTAGATGGCAAGGCCGATCAGGAACGCGAGGCCCGCGATCATGCCCGGGATCAGCGGCAGGAACAGCGCGGCCGGGTCCAGCTTCAGGGCGCTGGCGGCGCGCGCCGTCGGCCCGCCCCACGGCGTCAGGTTCATCACGCCGCTCGTCACCATCAGCAGGCAGACGAGGTAGAGGCGGTTCATGTCGTAGCGCTTGTAGAGCGGCAGCATGGCGGCCATCGTGATGATGTAGGTGGTCGACCCGTCGCCATCGAGGCTGACGAGCGCGCACAGGACGACCGAGCCGATCAGGATCAGCATCGGGTCGCCATGGACCAGCCGGATCAGCTTGCCGACCAGCGGGTCGAACAGGCCGGTGTCGGTCATCGTGCTGAAGAACAGGATCGCGAACAGCAGCATGACGCCGGTTGGCGCAAGGTTCTTGACGCCGTCGATCATCATGTCGCCGAGGCCCGCATGGAAGCCGGCGACGAGGGCGAAGAGGGTGGGCACGACGCTCAGCGCGACCAGCGGGGTCATCCGCTTGGTCATGATGAGCGTCATGAAGGTGGCCACCATCAGGAAGCCGATAAGGGCGAGACTCATTGTTGGTCCCCGGTTCTGGTCATGGTTTGAAAGGGAAAGGCTTAGAAGGTGACGCCGACGCGCGCGGTGAGCGTCTCGCCGTCATCCTTGCCGGTGTAGATCCCGGCGGTGTTCTCGGTGTTCCAGTGGATCGCGTTGACCTGGAAGCGCACGAAGCTGTTGAGATACCAGTTCGCGCCCAGCGTCGCCGCCCAGCCCTGAGCAGGCGTGGCGATGTCCTTGAATTCCAGGTTCTCGTAGCGCGCGGTCAACTCGATCGCGCCCGGGCCGCCGTCGAAGACGGGGCGCAGCACCTTGGGCTGGCCAAAGCTGCCGAGGCGCGGGTTGTAGGGCGGCAGGTCGCCGGTGATGAAGAAACCGCCCGAGACGCTCCATGCCTGCGTGACAAAGTCCGGGCGTCCGTTGTCGAGCCGGGCGTGGCGTTCGCCTGCCTCGGCCATGACCCACAGCGGGCCGGTGTAGCCGCCGAGTTCCGCGCCGTAGCCGGTGGTGCCGGTGCCGCCGATGATGTCGCCGGTCGACAGCCGCAGCGCGCCGTTGAAGCGGCCGCCGATCACGGTGCTCCGGCCCAGCGTGTTCTTGCCCGGCTGGAGGTGCTCGTCGAAGCCCCAGATGCCGAGGTGGAGCACCTGACGCGGGCTCTTGATCGGGTTCCAGTGCGCGCGGGCGATCACAGTGCGATTGTCCGAGGTGGACTGGTCGCCGTCGATGCGGTCGCCGGTGACGGTGAGCGAGGCGTGGCCGGTCTTCCAGAACAGGCGCGGCATGATGCCCAGACCATAGAAGGCGCGCTGCGGAATGATCGCAGTGGCGACCACGGTGCGCTCGGCGAACGGGGTGGAGTCCGAACCGGTCGAGCCTTCGAAGCTGCGGTCGTTGAACAAGTGGCCTACGCGCACGTCGTAATCGAGGCCGGGCGCGATCTTGTTCTTCCAGCCGATGAAGGCGGTGACGACATCGACCGCGTTCTCCGAGAAATCGCTTTCGAACTGGTAGAACAAGTGGCTGCCGACGGTGCCTTCGAGGCCCATGCGCAGCGCGCGCATGCCGGTGGTCGTCAGGTTGCGGCCGTCGTACCTGGAGCCACGGGTGGTGCTGACGTCGGTGATGATGCGGCCGCGCGGCTTGAAGCTGAAGGTGCCGTCGCCCGAGTGGAATACCGGCAGGCCCTGGCCCCATTCGGTCGTCACGTCCGTCGCGGCGACGGCGGTGGCGCGCACGCGCTCGATGTCGCGCTCGGCGGGGCCGGGGGGAAGAAGCTGGGCCGCATAGGGCTGGGTCGAGAGGATGGTCGGCGCGGCCTGCTCGGGTTCGGCGGCAGCGACTACGGGAGCGCTTTGCTGCGGCGCTGCAGCAGCGGTGCGGGTGGCTTCCAGCGCATCGACGCGCTGGCGCAGCGAGGCGATCTCGGCGGCCTGCGCGCGCACCAGATCGGCGAGTTCGTCGCGCGTCGGCGCTTGCGCCAGCGCGGGGTTGGCAACTGCCAGTGCAAGGAATGCTGCACTGGCCATCAGAGTACGGGTCATGGTTTTTGTTCTCTCCCTGTGACCAGGGCGGCGTTCCAGTCGCGCAGGAACCGCTGCCGGGTCAGGTGATCCAGATTGACGAGAAGTTGAGGGCCGACGCGCACCACGCGCGTCTGCTGGGCGGGTAGGCGGCGGGCGGGTACGTCGGTGCGCACCGGCCACAGACTGTGCCGGGCAAGCTGGGCCTGCCCCGCGCGCGAAAGAAGGAAATCGAGGAACAGCTTCGCCGCCGCCGGATGGCGCGCGTCCCGTCCGATGAAGGCGATGCGCGAAGTGACGAGCGTGTAGTCCTTGGGGAACACCACACCCAGCTGCGGACTGCGGCGCGCCTGCTCCAGCGCGTAAGAGCCGATGACATTGTACGCGATCGCCAGCTTGCCGGAGGCGACGCCTGCCAGCATCGGCTGGGTGCTGATTTCCAGAACGGGGCGCGTCGCGCCGATCGCCTCGACCAGCGAGCGGGTGTCGCGCGTCGCGAGGAAGTCCTGCGAGAGATAGAGATAGCCGGTGTTGGAGCGGGCCGCATCGAACGTCGCGACCTTGCCGGTGAATTCGACGCGGCGGCGGCGCAGCAGTTCTTCGAGTCCCTGATGCGTGCGCGGGGCCTCTGCGTCGGATATGATCCTGCGGTTGTAGACGAAGCCGATCGGCTCGGCGGTGACGCCGTAGCCCATGTTCTTCCACACCGCCGTTTCGGGCAGGGCGGGCTTCTCGGGGCTGGCGTACTGCTGCGCGTAACCGTCGTTGATGAGCTTGATCTGCTGGTCCATCGCCGAGGACCACACGATGTCGGCCGAATACTGGCGGCTGCGCGTCTCGCGGGTGTAGCGCTGGTACATCTCGGTCGAGCCGATGTCGGCGTAGTAGACCGCGATGCCGGGGAAGAGCCGTTTGAACTCCGCCACCACCGGCACCATCTCGGCGCGGTCGGCATTGGCGTAGATGCGTACCTTGCCGTCGGCGCGGGCGTCGGCGATCAGCGTGTCGTAGCTGCGCGGATAACCGGAGGGGCGCTGCGGCGCCTCGGGCTTTTGCGCGGCTGCGGGTCCGGCCAGAAGGACCGCTAGTGCCAGAACAGGGGTGAAAGAACGCATTGTCGACTCCTCTCGCTTTCCGCCTCTATGTTCGGATAAGCAGCGCTCGATGATGTACGTTTTCAACCTGTCACTGACCTTTCATGGATTTCGATCGTGAGAATCCTCATCGTTGAAGACGACGCGGCACTGGCACGCGGCATCCTTTCGTTGTTGCGCGCGGCGGGACACGCGGTCGATCACGTGGCGGGCGGGGAAGAAGCGCTGTCGGTTTCGGCGACCGAGCCGTATTCGCTGGTGATCCTCGACGTCGGCCTGCCCGACATCGACGGGTTCCAGGTGCTCGCTCGCCTGCGCGCGCGGGGCGACCAGTCGCAGGTCCTGATGCTGACCGCGCGTGACGGCCTCGACGACCGGGTGCGCGGCCTCGACCTCGGCGCCGACGATTACTTGCGCAAACCCTTCGAGGTTGAGGAATTGGAGGCCCGCGTGCGTGCGCTGGGCCGCCGCCGGGGCGGCGACGCCGCGCCCGAGATCGCCATCGGGGCGATGACGGTGAACCGCTCTACCGGCCGCGTCGAGGTGGCGGGGCGTCTGATCGAACTGCGCCGCCGCGAATGGGCGGTGCTGGAGGCTCTGGCGGCGCGGGCGGGCCAGATCGTCAACCGCGAGACCTTGCAAGCCGAGGTCTTCGGCTTCGACGATCCGGTCGGTTCCAACGCGCTGGAGGTCAACGTCACCCGCCTGCGCAGCAAACTCGCACCCGACGGCCCAGCGATCCGCACCGTGCGCGGGGTGGGTTACATGCTCGACCGGTCATGAGCGGCGGTGCGGGCAGAGCCATTTCCCTGCGCTTCCGCCTTCTGCTGGCGATGTTCGGGCCGCTGGCGGCGCTGGCGCTGGTGCTCGGACTGCTCGGCTGGGTACTGATTTCCGACGTCGTGCGCCGCACCAACGACCGCGTGCTCGGCGGTGCGCTGGGCGCCATTGCCGAAACCGTGCAGGTGGAGCGCGGCGAAGTCACTCTCGACCTGCCGCCCGCCGCTTTCGGCATGCTGGAGAACTCCGAGCGCGACAACGTCTATTACCGGATCGCGGTGGGGCGCACGCTACTGACCGGCTACGCGGACTTGCCCGCGCCCGACATTTCCGTGCTCTCCGTCGATGAGCCGCGCTTCCGTTTCGCGCAGTTTCGCGGCCAGCGCATCCGCATAGCCGAGATCCGCCGCAACCTGCCGCGCATCGATGAGCCTGTGGTGGTGCAGGTGGCCGAGACTCTGCAGAACCGTAATTCCCTGCGCGACAAGCTGATGATCGCGCTGCTGATCGGCGAGTGCGTGCTGGTCGGCATCGTGCTGCTGCTGATCCGCCCCGCGCTCGGGTGGAGCCTGCGGCCGCTCTCGGACCTGCGCGGTGTGATCGAGGCGCGTGATACCCGCGCCGCACCCGATCTCTCGCCGCTGCGCACCGGACCGTTGCCGACCGAACTGCGCCCGCTGTCGCGCTCGTTCGACCGGCTTCTGGCGCGGCTTGACGATGCCACCACCGGCATGCGGCGCTTCACCGCCGATGCTTCGCACCAGATGCGCACGCCGCTCTCGGTGCTCAAGGTACAGGTCGCGCTGGCGCGGCGCGGCTCGGGCGAGGCGCTACACGAGATCGAGGAGGCGACCGACCGCCTCGAACGCCTGCTGACGCAGCTCCTCACGCTTGCCCGTGCCGACGAGGCGGGGGTGCTTCCGCCTGACCACGAGATCGATCTCAAGGAACTGAGCCAGCACGTGATCTCCCGCCGCATCCGGCAGGCGATCGAGGCGGACGTCGAATTGCTGCTCGAGGCCGGAGACGGGCCTTACCGCATCCACGGACATCGCACGCTGGTGTTCGAGATGCTGTCCAACCTCGTCGACAACGCAATCCGCTACAATCGCCCCGGTGGCATGGCGCAAATCGAACTGAGTGCGGAAGCGGGTGTGGTCCGGCTCGCGGTGGTCGATACCGGCCCCGGCATTCCGGCCGAACTGCGCGAGATGGCGATGTCGCGCTTCGCCCGGCTGCAGGGCGAGCGCGGGCCGCCCGGCAGCGGCCTCGGCCTGGCCATCGTCAAGTCCACCGCCGAGCGCATGGGCGCACAGCTCGAACTCGGCGATGCGAAGCCGGGCCTGCGGGTGACGGTGACTTTCACGGTTTGACGATCGCTGCCATCTCGCTGGTGGTCATGCGGGAATCCGGGCACTATGATGGGGCAATTCACCCTCGCGCTTTCATGGAGCGCAATTTCACGGGGCACGTCCGCATGAGCCTGCAGATCCTCCTGGTCGAGGACGATTCCCACCTTCGCCGCCAGCTTACCGAGCAACTCGGGCATTTCGAGCACGAGGTGCAGCCGGCCGGGGACGGGCAGGAGGCGCTGTCGCTGCTGGGCAGACGGCCCTTCGACGCGGTTGTGCTCGACTGGATGCTGCCGACGATGGACGGCGTCACGCTGCTCCGGGAGATGCGCGGGCAGGGCATGACCATGCCGGTGCTGATGCTGACCGCGCTTGGCCAGACGCTCGACAAGGTCGAGGGGCTGGAGGCGGGCGCCGACGACTACGTGGTGAAGCCGGTCGATCCGCTCGAACTGAACGCGCGGCTCAATGCCCTCGTGCGGGCGCGGCGGACGACCGAGCAGCCCAGTGATACGATTGCTGCGGGCGATATCGTGATCAGCCCCTCGCGCCTCATGGTCTGGCGCGGCGGGCAGCCGCTGGCGCTTTCGCAGACCGAGTTCCGGCTACTGCTGGCCCTCGCACGCGATGCCGGCGAAGTGGTGACGCGGCCCATGTTGATCGAGCGGATCTGGGGGCAGGACTTCGAGACCACGACCAACATCGTCGATGCCCATATACGCCAGTTGCGCGTCAAGCTGTTGCAGCACGGTGACGATCCGATCGCCACCGTGCGCGGCATGGGGTACGTGCTGCGGGCATGAGGCCGCTCCCCCGATCCCTGCGCGGCCTCACCGTGGTGTTCCTCGCGCTGTTCCTGACGGTGACGGCGCTGGCGGGGTTCGGAACCTTCTTCGCGACCGCCTCGATGGTGCGGGTGCTGGTGGATGAGCGCATCGAGTCGGAGAGCGAGACGCTGGTGCCGAGGGGGACCACTCCGAACCGTGCGGAACTGAGCCAACATATCATGGAGATGGCGCGGCAGCGCGATACCGGCGACCTCGGCGTGCTGCTGAGCGATGCGCACGGGAACCCCATCGTCGGCAATGTCCGGCTGAACCGGAAACTGCCGCTGGGTTACTCCACGCTCGGACGGCAGGACCGGATCGCGGGGCTCAGCGCGGGCCGCGTGCTGGTCCGCGAGATCGGCGGCGGCATGCGCCTTGCCATCTTCGCCGAGACGGAGCCGGTCGACAACTATTTCGCCGCGCGCCGCCGGATCTACTTCGCCGGGTTCGGCGCCATCGTGCTGGTGGTGCTGTGGGGACTGCTGGCATTTCGGCGCCTGGTCGGCAAGCGCATCGACGCGGTGCGCCACACGGCGGAATCGATCATCGAGGGCGACCTTGCCCAGCGCGTCCCGATGCCCGGCGACGGCGGCGAGTTCGACCAGCAGGCGGGTGCCTTCAACCGCATGCTCGACCGCATCGGCCAGCTCATGGGCGAAATCCGCAACGTTTCCAACGACATCTCGCACGAGATGCGTACGCCGCTGGCACGGCTGCGCAACGAACTCGCGCTGCTGGAGCAAAGCGCCGCCGCCGAGCCGGTGCGCGAGCGGGTGGCGATGGCGCGGATGCAGGCGGACGAACTGCTCGGCATGTTCGCGGCCATGCTGCGGATCGCCGAGATAGAGGACGGATCGCGCCGCGCTGGTTTCCGTCGATTCGACCTGGCCGAACTGGCGACCGAGATCGTCGAGATGGTGCAGCCCGTCGCGCAGGAGCGCGGCCAGCGCGTGCTGATGGAACGCGCCGACGAGGCAAAGCTGGTCGGCGACCGGCAGCTTCTGTCGCAGCTCTTGGTCAACATGCTGGAGAATTCCGTCCGGCACACGCCCCGGGGCACACGGATCAGGGTCTCGGTCGCGCGCGAAGCAGACGCGGTGGTGCTCGTCGTCACGGACGATGGCCCGGGCATTCCGGCAAGCCAGCGCGAGCACGTGATGCGGCGCTTCGGCCGCGTCGAACGGGCAGGGCACAACGGCGCGAAGGCGGCGAGCGGCCACGGTCTGGGCCTGCCGCTGGCGGAGGCGATCGTACGGTTGCACCGCGGGACGATGGCGCTGGAGGATGCGGGACCGGGACTGCGCATCGTCGCGAGACTACCGCTCTGAGGCGAGCTTGGCCCAAGGCTGCTCTCTCGTCGTCCCGGACTCGATCCGGGACCGCAGGGTATTCTTGAGGCGACGGCTTGCAATGGCCTGCTGCGGCGCAGCGCTGCCGGTCACGACCGCGCCGCCTTGCCGGCGATCCCGGCCTTCGAGACGAAGAGGGCGTCGGGGAGAAGGCGGAACCGCAGACTACTCCCCCAAACGCAAAAAGACCGGCGTAACGCGGGGGATGCGTCACGCCGGTCCAGTAGCTGATCGCGCGGGAGGCGGTTTGAGCGCCTTTCCCATCGTGAAAGGGCAGGCACTCGCCCGCGCGATCCGCAGTGTCCCCCCGGCCCGCGAAAGCCGGGGGAATTCGCTTAGAACGCGACGCTGGCGTCGATGCCGAAAGTGCGCGGCGCGTTGAAGTTGCCGTAGTCGCCCAGCACGTTGGAAATGCTACCGACGGTGACGTTGGTGGTCGGGGCGCCGGGCAGGCTGTTCGACGGGTCACGGCGGAACACGTACTGCTCGTTGAAGAGGTTGCGGCCCCACACGCCCAGCGTCAGCTTGTGGTCACCCACGCCGATGTCGGCGAGCGAGATGCGACCGTTGAAGATGAGCGAGGCGTCGTTCTTGGTGGCGAACTGGTCGAAGGCCTGCGTCGCCTGCGAGTAGTTGCCGTCGATGTGGAACTTGATCTTGGTGTCCTGCGCACCGATCGGCAGCACGTAGTCGATCGAGCCGCTGGCCGCATTGCGCGGGGTGAACACGATGTAGAACTGCTGGTAGACGCTGGTGGAACGGCCCGCGGTATCCGCCGCAGTGATGAGCACCGGCGGGATTTTGGTATAGGTGTAGGCGTACGATGCGTTCAGCGTCAGCCCGTCGATCGGCTCCAGCGTCAGGTCCGCCTCGATGCCGCGGATCTTGGTGATGCCGGGAGCATTGATGGTGACGAGGTTGTTGAAGCTGCTCGAACCCACGAACTGGATCGAGCTGATGTCGACCTGGCTGTTCTTGCGGTCCATGATGTAACCGGCCAGGTTGAAGCGGGCGCGGTGATCCCAGAAGTCTGACTTCAGGCCCACTTCGTAGGACTTCACGTCCTCCGGATTGAACGACTGGTAGTTGGACGTGCGCGAGCTGGCGCCGCCGGCGCGGTAGCCGGTGGCGTACTTGGCATAGACGTGCATGTCGTCGGTCACGTCGTAGGCCACCGTCGCCATCGGGTTGAAGCGGTTCCAGGTCGCATCGAGCGGCTTGTAGCCGACGCTCGCGGCGGGCGGGTTGGTGTCGTAGTTGACGTTGCGCGAGAAGTGCAGGACGCCCTTCTTCTCGTCATGCGTGTAGCGGCCGCCGACGGTGACGTGCAGCTTGTCGGTGGCGTTGTAGGTCAGCTGGCCGTAGGCGGCGTAGCTCTTGGACCACACTTCCGAGGCGCGGTCGATCGAGCGGCAGCCGACGTCCGAACCGAACCCGCCCGAACCGGTGCACGAATTCAGGATGGTGTAGACCGGCTGGCCGGCGGCATTGAGGTACACGCCGTTCGAGTTCGGCGTCGCCGCATCGTCGCTGACGTGCTCATTGAAGTAGAACAGGCCCGCAACGTAGTCGATCTTGCCGAAGGTGCCCACGGCCTGCAGTTCCTGGCTGAACTGGCGCTGGCGCAAGTCGGCAAGGCTGTAGCGGCTGAAGGCGCACGGAGCGGTCTGGGTGCAGGCCGAGGTCAGGCTGACCAGCGGCGGACGGTGCGCGCCGCCCGAGTTGTCCCACTGCGTCGCGTCGACGCCGCGCCATGCGGTGATCGAGCGGATCTCGATCTCGGGGGTGGCTTCCCACTTCAGGGTGTTGGTGAAGCCGTGGGTCTTGTCGACGCTGACCTGCTGCGGCACGCCGATGTCGGCCACCTTCATGCGGGTATCGCCGTTGACGACGACGCCGGGCATCAGCGGCTTAACGGTGCCGGTGATGGTGGTGTAGTCGGTGCCGGGCAGCTTGCAGGCGGCGTTCGCGGCCTGGGTGCCGGCGACGCAGCCGTTGGGGTTGTAGTTCAGCAGCTGGCTGTAGAACGGCGTGTTCTCATCGCGCGCGACGTCGTAGGAGAAGTCGTTGGTGATGGTGCTGGTCGGCTGCCAGCGCACGGCCACGCGGCCGCCCTTGCGGTGGTACTGGTTGAAGCCGGCCTGGCCTTCGAGCGGGTTCTTGGTCGTCGGGTCCTGGTGCTGCAGCACGCCGTCGAGCTTGACCGAGAAGCCTGCGAACTTGGGCAGGTCGACGTGGATCGCGCTGTTGTACGAACCGTAGTTGCCCAGACCGCCTTCGATGCGGCCGCCGAACTCGCCGGTGGGGGCCTTCGAGACGATGCTGAGCGCGCCGCCTTCGGTGTTGCGGCCGAACAGGGTGCCTTGCGGACCCTTGAGCACTTCGACGCGCTCGACGTCGAACAGCGCGGCGTTGAGGCCGTGCTGGCGGCCCATGTAGACGCCGTCGACGTAGATGCCGACGCCCTGTTCACGCGCGGGCTGGTTGGCGTCGAGCGGCACGATGCCGCGAATGCCGATGGTCAGCGCGCTCTGGCGGGCTTCGAAGGTGGCGATGCGCAGCGACGGCACGGCGCCGTCGGCGAGATCGTAGAGGCTCTGGACGTGGCGATCCTTCAGCGCGGCCTGGTTGACCACGTTGATCGAGATCGGGGTTTCCTGAAGATTGGTCTCACGCTTGGTCGCGGTGACGACGATGTCGCCAAGACCCGAATCCGCTGCTGCGTCCGCCGCCGTGTCGGCTGCAGGAGCATCGGCCCAGGCGTTCGAAGCGCTCATGCTGGCGAGGATCGAGCCGGCGAGCAGCGTCGCGCGGACAACCTTATTCATCATGTTGAATTTCCACCCTTTTTTGGCAGAATTTGTCTGCCTCGGGGCGGCTAATATGGCTGCATCACGACAGTTGTATGGAAGTTCGATGACACTGGAGTCGCGCGACCTTCATCTTCGCCTCATCTTCTAGGCAAGTGATTGAAAGGTAGTTGTATTCCGTCACCGCAACATTTCGAAAAAATCTCACGTTCCTGCAACCTAGCGGAAGAATCCCTTGCTCCTGAGGAACAGGTAAGTCGCCAGAGCGGTGCCCGCAGCGATCCCGGTGGCGACGAGGGTGCCGTGCGCTCCGCTGAAGGGAAGGCCCCCGGTGTTCATGCCGAACAGCCCGGTTACCAGCGTGGCGGGCAGCATCAGCGCAGTCATGACCGATAGCAGGTAGAGGTTCTGGTTGGTGCGTTGGTCCTGCTGCAGGTCGAGTTCGTCACGCAGCAGCCGCAACTGCCCTTGCACGGCGAGGGCGTCGGCATCGAGGCCCTGCAGTCGCTGCGACAGTTTCTCGACCGTGGGCTGCAGCGTCTCGGGCAGTTCGTCATCCTGCTCCAGCCGCCGAAACACGCGCTGGGCACCGTCGAGCATGCGATGGATCTGCGCAAGGCGGCGGCGGATGTCGAGGAGGTTGCGGCTGGTCGGCGGGTGGTGGCCTTCGAGAAAGGCGTCCTCGGCGGCCTGCATGTCGGCGGACAGGTTGCGGATGACCATGTCGATGTTCTGCGCCAGCGCGCCCACCAGCAGGTCGAGCGCGGCGGCCGCCCCGGTCACCCGCGCGCCGCCGCCGACACGCTGCATGACGATGTCGGCGGCGCCCAGCGGATGGCGCCGGGCGGTAACGATCAGCCCGCCCAGGATCGCCACGCGCAGCGCGCCGACCCGCGCGGTGGCGCGCACGTCGAAGTCGCGTTCGAAATCGTGGAGGATACAGCACACCGCGCCGCTCTCGACGAGGGCGCGCTGGTGCGAATCGGAAGATAGCAGGAGTTCGCGCGCGGCCACCGGGAACAGCGCCGACTGTTCGATCCATGCCCGGGTGCCATGGTCGGCAAGGTTGAGGTGCAGCCAGCGGAACCGTCCCTCCGGCGCGGGGCCGCAGGGCGCGGGTTCGTGGCTGCCGTCGGGTGCGAAGTCGAGGCCCCAGATCAGCCCGGGCGCAGCCGCTCCCGCCGCGCCGAGCGCAGCGCTGAAATCCAGTGCAGGTCTGGCGGTCGGCTTGTCCGTATGCATCTCACGCGAACGAGGAGAGTGCCTGCGCCTATAGCACAGGCGCGCGATGGATCGAGGCGGGTCTGGGAGAAAAACTGGCTGGGGCGGCAGGATTCGAACCTGCGAATGCCGGTACCAAAAACCGGTGCCTTACCACTTGGCGACGCCCCAGCGGATCGGACGCGTGCAGCGCCGACGATCGGGAGAGGGGCGCTTAGCGTGTTGTCCCGGCGGTGGGAAGAGGTTTTTCCCCAGCGCCGGGCACATCATTCTCAGGTGTTCAGCACCGCGTCGATGTCGGCGGCGCTGTGGCGCTCGGGCACGAAGCCTTCGCCCTTGCGGTTGACGATGCGGCCACGGCGCACCGGCTCGCGGGCGCCCAACTCCTCGCCCCAGCGCATGAGGTTCTCATAGCTCGGCACGTCGAGGAAGGTCGCCGCGTCGCCATAGGCGTCGCCGCGCACGAAGCCGCCGAACCAGCCGTAGGCGGCGATGTCGGCGATGGTGTACTCGTCACCCGCCAGATAGCGCGTTTCGCCGAGGCGCTTGTCAGCGACGTCGAGGATGCGCTTGGCCTCCATCGCGTAGCGGTCGATCGGGTACTGGTACTTTTCCGGCGCATAGGCGTAGAAGTGGCCGAAGCCGCCGCCCAGCATCGGCGCGCTGCCCATCTGCCACATCAGCCAGTTCATGCATTCGGTGCGGCCGGGGCCGGAGGTTGGCATGAAGGCGCCGAACTTCTCGGCGAGGTGGAACAGGATCGAGCCCGATTCGAACACGCGCACCGGCTCCGGGCCGGACAGGTCCAGAAGGGCGGGGATCTTGGAGTTCGGGTTGATCGACACGAAGCCCGAGGAGAACTGGTCGCTGTCCGAGATCGAGATCAGCCAGGCGTCGTATTCGGCTTCGTAGCCCGCCGCGAGGAGTTCCTCGAGCATGATCGTCACCTTCTGTCCGTTCGGGGTGCCGAGCGAATGGAGCTGGAAGGGGTGCTGGCCGCGCGGCAGTTCGCGTTCGAAGCGGGCGCCGGCGGTCGGGCGGTTGATGCCGGCGAACTCACCGCCGTTGGGCTGGTCCCAGGTCCAGACCTTGGGCGGGGTGTAGGTGAGATCGGCCATGCGGGAACGCTCCTTGGGAGATGGAAGACGGCGCACAGGTAGGTTCGCGCAGGAGCGCCGACAAGGCGGGAAGCGGTTATATAAGCGCTTCGTCCGGATGTTCGATGAAGGTCGCGGATCGACGCGGCGCCAATTTGCAGTCATCCCGGGCTTGATCCGGGATCGGCGCCTGTCTTTAGGCGCGAGGTTTGGCGGGGGCTTCGCCAAGCTCAGCCTGAGCGGGATTGGGCGCTTGGCGCAACCTCCGCCCACCCTGAGCTTGTCGAAGCACCACGTCTGGCGAAGAGGTGGGCCGCTCATGACCAGCGGTCCCGGATCAAGTCCGGGACGACGCCATCCTCAATGCCAGCTTCAGCCGATCTTGCGGATCCAGCCGTGAGTGTCCGGCGCTTCGCCGCGCTGGATCGATACGAGGCGATTCTTCAGCTTGCCGGTCAACTGGCCGGGGCCGCCGGTGCCGATGGTGAAATCTCCATCGCGGCCCGAGACCTTGCCGACCGAGGTGACGACCGCAGCGGTGCCGCAGGCGAACGTCTCGATCAGCTTGCCCGAAGCGGCATCCGCGCGCCACTGGTCGAGGCTGTAGCGGCCTTCCGTCACCGTCAGGCCCTCTTCACGGGCGAGTTGCAGCAGGCTGTCACGGGTGATGCCGGGCAGGATGGTGCCGGTCAGTTCAGGAGTCAGCAGGGTGCCGTCGTCGAACGCGAAGTACAGGTTCATGCCGCCCAGTTCCTCGATCCACTTGTGCTCGGCGGCGTCGAGGAAGACGACCTGGTCATGGCCGCGCGCGATCGCTTCGGCCTGCGGCACGAGGCTGGCGGCATAGTTGCCGCCGCACTTGGCTGCGCCGGTGCCGCCGGGGGCGGCGCGGGTATAGTCCGAAACCCAGATCGACACGGCAGGGGCGCCCGACTTGAAGTAGTTGCCTGCCGGGCTGGCGATGACGATGAACTTGTACTGCTTGGCCGGGCGCACGCCGAGGAACGCCTCGGTCGCGATCATGAACGGGCGCAGGTAGAGCGAGGCGCCTTCGCCTTCCGGGATCCAGGCGCGGTCGATCTGCACGAGCTTCTCGATGGCTTCGACGAACACGCTTTCCGGCAGCGCGGGCATGGCGAGACGCTCGGCCGACTGGTTGAAGCGCGCGGCGTTGGCTTCGGGGCGGAACAGCGCGATGGCGCCGTCGGCCTGCTTGTAGGCCTTGAGGCCCTCGAAGATTTCCTGCGCATAGTGCAGCACCGCCGCCGCCGGATCGAGCGGGATCGGCTGGCGAGGGCCGATTACCGCATCGTGCCATCGCCCAACACCGTCTTGGCCTTCAGTCCACTCGATCGTCACCATATGGTCGGTGAAATTGGTGCCGAAGCCGGGGTTCGCCAGCACGGCTGCGCGCGTCTCGGCGCTGGCGGGGGCGGGGTGGGCAAGGGTGGTGAAAGTCAGGCCGGCATCGGCGAGAGTCGCCATCGAACGTATCCTCAAGTCTGCAACAGAATTGCGCCGTTGAACGAAAATTTCGCAGAATGCAACCCGGAAGCAATATTGCTACTCTAGCATTCAGTCTTAGCACGATGGCCCGGGGAGGCAAATCATCGAAGAATACCCCTCCGTCAACGACTTCGCCGCTGCCACCTCCCCATTGCTTCGCGAAAGGGAGGATCAAGCCCATCCTCCCTTTCGCGAAGCGATGGGGAGGGGAACCGCCGACGCAGTCGGTGGTGGAGGGGCGCACAAATGAGAAGGGCCGCAC
>NZ_BAAILP010000275.1:23754-24210 GCF_054589055.1 Novosphingobium sp. 11B
ACGGCCCTTCGCATGGTCAGCGGCCGGGAAGTGCCGCCAGCGAAGCCTTTATCGCTTGTTTATCAGCGATAATGCCTCGCGACGGGAATTGCCGACCTCTCTGCTGAACCATGAGACATCGGATCACCTCCTTTCGCGCTGTTTAGCCATAGTGCGCCGCTTTCGCGGCTGGGACTTCGGCTGCTCCCGGGCGCGTATCCCGAAGGCCGTTGTCTTGAGTGAAATCTGGTATATTCCGCAGCGCACAACAAGTCTTGAAAACTAATTTTTTCAGGTCATGATCTTCGCTTCCGGCCAGTTATCCCCAGCCGCGCGGTGATTTGAAATCGCTGCTTTTGGGGGCTCTGGAGTGCGGCCTGAAATCACCCTTTTTGATGTTGCGCGCGGCTTGGCTCCGTTCGACAAGCTCAGCCTGAGCGGGATTCAAAAGTGATCTCTCAATCCCGCTCAGGCTGA
>NZ_BAAILP010000276.1:0-1493 GCF_054589055.1 Novosphingobium sp. 11B
TCATTCCCGCGAAGGCGGGAACCCATCTCCTGACGGTGCCTGTTCATTCGGCATAAGATGGGTCCCCGCCTTCGCGGGAATGACCCCCTGTTTTATCCAGACAAGATCAAAACTGTAGCGCCCCGTAGTGGCCTCAGGCAGCGCTGGCGCGGCGGCGGCGCCAGTACATGAGTCCGCCCACCGCTGCGGCGAGCATGCCCAGCATGCCCGGCTCGGGCACTTCGGTGCCGCCCGAGGACGAGGAAGACGACGATCCCTCGGTCGGCGTGCCGGGGTCGGTCGGGGTCGGCGTGTAGTTGCCGGTGTAAGTGCCGACGTGCATCTCGCCGTTCTGCACGAGGCTGCCGAACACAGCCGAGCCCTGGATGTAGTTTCCGGTCGTCGCGGCCGCCCCGGGTGCCAGCACCGAGCCGCCCCATGCCGTGGTCAGCGACAGGTCCTTGGCTTCGTAGAAATTCCAGACCACGTGTTCGCCGAGGTTCTGGGTGCCGCCCAGGAAGTTGTCGTTGAGCGTGATCGACCCGCCCGAGACGTTGACGATGGCGGTGTCCGCGCCGTTGAGGTTGAACTGGATCTCGCCGATCTTGTCGAGGTCGGCGGCCGAGATGTTGAACACCGCGACGCCGTTCGCACCGGGCTGCGCGTCGAAGGTGCCGCGATTGCCGCTGATCGACAACTGGCTGTTCGCCGTCTGGGTGCTCATGTCGTGGCTGAGGCCGGTCATCGAGGTCTCGATGAGGCTCGCCTGCTGCGTCAGGTTCTGGCTGAACGACGGGTCGCCCGAGGCGAGGCCCGAGGTCACGGTGTTGTTATTGACGTTGGTGTTGCTGATCGAACCGCCGACCAGCACCGTCTGCGCCGCGCCGTTGAGGTTGAGGCCGCTGTTGACGTTGCCGCCGACGACCGCGCCCGAACCGTTGTTGAGGTTCTTCGCGCCGCCGTTGACGTCGCCCACGACCGTGAGGCCGGGGGTGCCGGTGCTCGACGCCGGAATGGCCTGGATCTGGTAGTTCGACGAATTGCCGTTGAGGTCGCCGCCGACGAACGTGCGCCCCTCGACTTCCGAGGACGAGGTGAGATCTCCCAGCACCACGAGGTTCCAGGTCTTCAGGACGTCTATCCCTGCGATCATGCCGGAATCGGCGAGGAGCGGGGTGGCTGAAAGGGCGGCAGCCATGGCGGCCAGCGAAAGCGAAACGGTACGGATGGAAGCCACGGCGTGTGTCCCGAAATGGCGTGAGTGACGACCGGGACCAGTATATTTACTTGGGGTTTTGGAAAGCGCGGGTTTTGCACTGTCCCTCGGTGGAACAGGGAAGGCCGATTACTCGCGAATTTACCAAATTTGAAGAATTGGCGTCTGGTTGTTTATTTGTGAGGTCCACCCCCAAGCCAGAGGCCCACCCCCAACCCCTCCCGCAAGCGGGAGGGGAGCAGGCCGGCGCTTCATTCTCCCCTCCCGCTTGCGGGAGGGGCCGGGGGCGGGCCTCAGT
>NZ_BAAILP010000276.1:1642-4776 GCF_054589055.1 Novosphingobium sp. 11B
GGATCACTGCGAGGCAGTACGGATTGCGCTGGCCTTCGCCGTCCCAGTACTCCTGGTGGTAATCCTCGGCCGGATACCAGGGGGCTGGGCCTTCGATCGTGGTGACCGCCTTCTCGCCCGAATGCTCCGCGTCCCAGCGGGCGATCGCGGCAGGAGCCTCTGCGGCCTGCGCATCGTCCAGCGGAAAGATCGCCGAGCGGTACTGCGTGCCGATGTCGTTGCCCTGGCGGTTCAGCTGCGTCGGATCGTGCGTGCCGAGGAACACGTCGAGCATTTCGGCATAGGAGATCACCGCAGGATCGTACGTGACCCTGATCGCCTCCGCATGCCCGGTCTCGCCCGAGCAGACTGCCTTGTAGGTGGGGTTCTCCACCGCGCCGCCGATATAGCCGCTTTCCACGGTGCTTACGCCCACAACGTCGCGGAATACCGCTTCGGTGCACCAGAAGCACCCGCCAGCTACGATTGCCGTTTCCATCTTCGTCACATGTCCTCAAGTCGAAAGGATTGGCAGGTAGATAGGTACGCGGTGTCCGCTTGTCATTGGCCTGTTGTCGGCTAGTCTCGGCGCCGCTTCAAATCCACGTGGAGAGAACCCGATGCGCCGCGCCCTGCTGACCCTGTCCTCGCTTCTCGGCCTCGTCGCCGCTCCGCTCTCCGTCCAGGCTGCCGAGAAGAAAGCCCCGGTCGAAGCCTGCAAGGGCTGCGAGGCGCTGCTCGAACTCGCCGCCGCCAGCCCGCTGCGCAAGGACGACCGTGCCCGCGACGCCGCGCGCCATCCGGTCGAGACGCTGTCGTTCTTCCGCGTCGGCCCGCAGATGAAGGTCGGCGAATATGCGCCGGGCGGGGAGTGGTACTCGCGCTTCCTCGGCCTGTACCTCGGCCAGCAGGGGCATCTGGTGGGCCTCTACTTCGACCCTACCAGCGGGGCCTTCAAAGCGGACAGGCAGGACGGCATTCGCAAGGCCGCCGCCCAGTACCCTGCCGATGTCGCCAAGTTCACCGGCATGTCGGCGGACAAGTTCGCCGCCTATACCCTCGACGCGGTGCCGGAGGCCGAGAAGGGCACCTTCGACGTCATCGTCATCCCGCGCATGATGCACAACCTGTTCAACTGGAACATCGCCGACAGCGAGATCAAGGCGATGCGCGGGTTGCTCAAGCCCGGCGGTCTCGTCGGCATCGAGCAGCACCGCGCCAAGGCCGACGCGCCTTATTCCTACACGGACGGTTCGAAGGGCTACCTGCGCGAGGCGGACGTGATCCGCTTCATGGAAGTGAACGGCTTCGACCTCGTCGGCAAGTCGGAGATCAGCGCCAACCCCAAGGATACCGCGAACTGGCCCGACGGCGTCTGGACGCTGCCGCCGACTTACGCGCTCAAGGAGCAGGACAAGGCGAAGTACCAGGCCATCGGCGAGAGCGACCGCATGACCCTGCTGTTTCGCAAGCGTGACTGATACGGCCAACTCTGGACTTCATGCGGTCCAGTCCATAACTGGGGCCGCATGACCCGCCAGATCCCCTCCCGTCAGCTGACTGTCGCCGCCCTGCAGCTCGCCCTCGGTTCCGCCGACGAGGCCGAGAACATCGCCGCCGTCTCCGCATTGGTGGAGGAAGCGGCCGGGAAGGGCGCGCAGGTCGTGCTGCCGCCTGAACTGTTCTCCGGCCCCTATTTCTGCAAGACCGAGGACGAGGCGCTGTTCGCGCTTGCCCGCCCGACGCTGGAGCATCCCTCGGTCATCGCCATGAAGGCGCTGGCGGCGAAGCTGAAGGTCGCGATCCCGACCAGCTTCTTCGAGCGTGACGGGCATCACTATTACAACACCCTCGCCATGATCGGCGCCGACGGCGAGATCATGGGCACGTACCGCAAGAGCCACATCCCTGACGGTCCGGGCTACGAGGAAAAGTACTACTTCCGCCCTGGCAACGACGGTTTCAAGGTCTGGGACCTGTTCGGAACCCGCATCGGCGTGGGCGTGTGCTGGGACCAGTGGTATCCCGAATGCGCGCGCGTCATGGCGTTGATGGGCGCGGAACTGCTGTTCTATCCCACCGCGATCGGTTCGGAGCCCTACGACGCCACGCTCGACACCAGCCGCATGTGGCGCCGAGCGATGGTGGGGCATTCGGTGTCCAACTGCATGCCGGTGATCGCCGCCAACCGCATCGGCGCCGAAACCGAGTGCGGCAGCGCGCAGACGTTCTACGGCCATTCGTTCATCACCGACGAATGGGGCGACTTTATCGCCGAATTCGGGCGCGAGGAAACCGGCGTCCTCGTTTCAACGCTGGACCTCGACCGCGCGGCGACGCATCGTGCGGGCATGGGCTTCTTCCGCGATCGGCGGCCGCAGCTTTATACGCGCGTTGCCCAGGATATCTGAGCGCCGCACATCTGATCGAAGAGGGGGGCGTCAATGGGCAAGCATCGCTATCTTGTGGCGCTGGGGTCCAACATGCGCCACCACCGCCACGGGTGCCCGCGCAAGGTGCTGGGCGCCGCGCTGAAGGCGCTCGACCACGGCAAGCTGGAACTGCTCGCGGCCTCTCCGGTGATCGAGAGCGCGCCGCTCGGCCCCTCGCGCCGCCGCTATGCCAATGCCGTGGCGCTGGTGCGCTCCAAGCGCGAGCCGGACGAACTTCTCCACAAGCTGCAGAAGATCGAGCACAAGTTCGGCCGCCGCCGCATGGGCAAGCCCTGGGGCGCGCGGGTGCTCGACCTCGACATCGTGCTGTGGAACGGCGGTGCGTACGCCGCCGACGACCTCGTGATTCCCCATCCGGCCTTTCGCGAGCGGCGCTTCGTGCTCGACCCGGCGGCGAAGATCGCAGGTCGCTGGCGCGATCCCTTGACGGGCTTCAGCATCGGACAGTTGCGTGCCCGCTTGACCAAGCCGCGCATGGCCCCTAGGTGACCCCGACCGTCACGGTACGCTTCAGTGGGGGCCCGTAGCTCAGTAGGTAGAGCAGCTGACTTTTAATCAGCGGGTCACAGGTTCGAATCCTGTCGGGCTCACCATCTTTCGCGCATCGTGACATGAAAAAGGCCCCGCAGGTTCCGCCTGCGGGGCCTTTTTGCGTTCCCGCACCCGTCATCCCCGCCTTCGCGGGGATGACCAGGGGTATTT
>NZ_BAAILP010000276.1:4918-6532 GCF_054589055.1 Novosphingobium sp. 11B
AAGTTGCCGCCCAGCTTGTTGTTCGCCGCCGCCAGCTTCTCGCCCGGCACGCCGGCGAGGTAGCCGTCGATGATGCGCTGGTAATTGCTGATCAGCCCCTCGACCTGGCTGGAGAGGCGCATGAACTCGAAGCCCGAGGCGTGCAGGCCCTTCTGCTGGAGCGGGATGTTGGAGTAGTCCTGCCGGGGGATCGGCGGGAAGTCCTGGCTGTCGAATGGAAGCACGATGGGTTCCATGACCGGCTCGGGTTCCTGTCCTTCGGGGAAGAAGGTCAGCGACCACAGTTCGAAGAAACAGCTTTCCGGCCCCAGCGGGCGAATGCGGTAGGCCGACATCGAACTGAAGTAAGGCAGCAGGAAATAGTTCGGGAACAGGAACTCGACGGCGTTGATCGGGTCCGACTGCGACACCGCGATGAGGTCGGGAATCGGTTCGCCGCGTTCCTTCAACTGGGCCGAGACCTGGTGCATGACCATGCCCAGCCACATCATCATGGCCTGGCTCTTGTCCTCGGGCAGCCCCTGCGTCGCGTGCTGGAGCGATCTGGCGATCTCCACTTCCTTCTCGTGGAGCATGCCGGCCATGCCTTCGCTGAGCAGTTCCATGTTCTTGATCTGCGCGGCGATGTTTTCCTCGAGGGTCAGCGCGGGGTCGGCCAGCATAGGCGCGCGGCTGGGATTGTCGGCCATCGCGTACATCGAATTGTACATGGTCGGCACCGCGTGTTGCAGCTGCGGGTGCGTCTGCATGACGTGGTAGCCTTCCATGAAGGCTTCCATCGCGATCTTCCAGTTTGCCGGGAGCACCGTGCCGTAGCACCACTCCGCGCGCAGCTTGTGCAGGTTGTGTGCTTCCAGTCGCTCCGCCAACGGGCCGATGCTCTCGCGAACGGAGGGCGCGTCGTCATCGTGGTTGATCCATACGCAGCCGCCGAAGACTTCGGCGCGGCAGGGGATGAGGTTGATGTCGTCCTCGTCCAGCTGGCGCTCGGAGAACAGGTGCTTGCCGTAGACCATGGTGTTCTCGCCATCCATGTTCCAGCGCCAGCCGTGGAAGGGACAGACGAAGCCCGATTTCGCGCAGTTGCCATGCGCCGTCGCGTGCGAGGAGCCCAGTGGTGATCCCCCCGCGAAGGGTACGCCGCGGTGGCGGCAGGCGTTGTTGAAGGCCTTCACGCCGGTCCTGGTGCGCACGATGATGACAGATCTGCCGACGTTCTCGTACTCGATCCAGTCGCCGACCTCGGGAATCTGCTCCTCGCGGCAGGCCATCTGCCAGACGTTGGGCCACAAGTGGTCCAGCTCGGCCTGGTAGAATTCGGGGTCGTAGTAGCGCTTGACCGGGATGCGTTCGGGATCGTCGATCGGGAACGGCACCGGCCGCAGGCCGCCGTCTGCTGATTTGAGCACTTCCCAATACCTCTCGCTGTTACTCTCGTTCGTATTGAACCAGTGTATAGCGTGAGGAGCGGGAGGCAATCACCACCCGCGCGACGGTAATCGCGGGCGCGGTAATTGGAGGCGATCGAGAGAGGCGAGGGGGCTTCGACAAGCTCGCTTGAGCGGAATTTAAAGACCTGATCTCGATACCGCTCAGGCTGAGCTTGTCGAAGCC
>NZ_BAAILP010000276.1:6715-9886 GCF_054589055.1 Novosphingobium sp. 11B
CTGCTCGAACTCGATCTCCAGCTTGTTGCCTTCCTGCGCCATCACCGCGCCGTAGCCGAACTTCTCATGGAAGACGCGCGCGCCCACGGCGATGTCGGAGCGCGGCTTGGCGGCGAAGCTGGCGGCGGAGCGGGTGCTTTCGACCACGCGCTTGGGGCTGGCGTCGTATTCCTTGGCGGCAGCGCGCTGCCAGCCGGGGCCGCGCGTGACGATCCGCGAGGGTTGCATCCGCGCCACGTCGGCGAAGGGATCTGCGTGCTCCGACCACTGTGCCCGCCACAGCGAGGCGCCGCCCGACAGCGTCGTCTCGGAGTCGACATGCTCCTCGGGCAGTTCGGCGATGAAGCGCGAGGGGATCGAACTGGTCCACTGGCCGTAGATGCGCCGGTTGGCCGCATGCAGGATCGTGCACTTCTTCTTCGCCCGCGTGATCGCGACGTAGGCGAGCCGGCGCTCCTCCTCCAGACTGGCGAGGCCGCCTTCGTCGAGCGAGCGCTGCGAGGGGAACACGCCTTCCTCCCAGCCGGGCAGGAACACGTTGTCGAATTCCAGCCCCTTGGCGCCGTGCATGGTCATGATCGTGACCTTCTCCTCCTCGGCCGCGTTCTCGTTGTCCATGACGAGGCTGACGTGTTCGAGGAAGTCGCCGAGGCTGTCGTATTCCTCCATCGCGCGCGCCAGTTCGACGAGGTTCTCAAGCCGCCCGTTGGCCTCGGCGGTCTTCTCCGCCTGCAGCGCGTCGGTGTAGCCGCATTCGTCGAGCACGGTGCGCAAGAGGTCGGCGGGGCCTTCGGTGGCGGACAAGTCGCGCCAGCGCGCGAAGTCGCGCATCAGCGCGAGGAAGGTGTTGCGCGCGCGGGCGGGAAGTTCGTCGGTGTCGGCGATCTCGATCGCGGCGTTCGACAGCGGGATGCCGCGATTTCGCGCCAGCCGGTGCAGCGCCTCCAGTGCCTTGGCGCCGAGGCCGCGCTTGGGGGCGTTGTAGATGCGCTCGAACGCGAGGTCGTCGGCGGGCTGGGCGATGACGCGCAAGTATGCCAGCGCGTCGCGGATCTCGGCGCGTTCGTAGAAGCGGAAGCCGCCGACGATGCGATACTTCATGCCGATGGAGATGAATCGGTCCTCGAATTCGCGCGTCTGGTACTGCGCGCGCACGAGGATGGCGATCTGGTCGAGCGGGGCGCCCTGACGCTCCAGCCGCTCGATCTCGTCACCGACGCGGCGGGCTTCCTCCGGCCCGTCCCAGACGCCGACGACCTGCACCTTGTCGCCCGCGTGGCGCTCGGTCCACAGGGTTTTGCCTAGGCGCTGGGTGTTCTCGTCGATCAGGCCCGATGCGGCGGCGAGAATCTGCGGCGTGGAGCGGTAGTTCTGCTCCAGCTTGATGACCTTGGCGCCGGGGAAGTCCTTCTCGAAGCGCAGGATGTTGGCCACTTCGGCGCCGCGCCAGGAATAGATCGACTGGTCGTCGTCGCCGACCACGCAGATGTTCTGGCGGCCCTGCGCGATCAGGCGTAGCCACAAGTACTGGACCTGGTTGGTGTCCTGATATTCGTCCACCATGACGTACTTGAAGCGGTTTTGGTACTGCTCGAGCACATCGCGGTGGGTGCGCAGGATGTTGAGCATGTGCAGCAGCAGGTCGCCGAAATCGCAGGCGTTCACTGCCTTCAGCCGGTCCTGATAGAGCTTGTAGAACTTCTGGCCCTTGCCGTTGGCGTAGCTTTCGTTCTCTCCGGCGTCGAGGTCCTGCGGGTTCAGGCCGCGGTTCTTCCAGCGATCGATGCAGCCTGCCAGCTGGCGCGCGGGCCAGCGCTTTTCGTCCAGCCCTTCGGCCTGGATCAGCTGCTTGAGCAGGCGCAGCTGGTCGTCGGTGTCGATGATCGTGAAGTTGCTCTGCAGGCCCACCAGTTCGGCATGGCGGCGCAGCATCTTGGCAGCGACGGCGTGGAAGGTGCCGAGCCAGGGCATGCCCTCCACCGCCGGGCCGATCAGGTGGCCGACCCGCTCGCGCATCTCGCGCGCGGCCTTGTTGGTGAAGGTGACGCACAGGATCTCGCTCGGCCATGCAAGGCGGCTGTGTACGAGATGGGCGAGGCGGCGGGTGAGCGCCGCCGTCTTGCCGGTGCCCGCGCCCGCGAGCATCAGCACGGGGCCTTCGGTCGTCAGCACGGCCTCGCGCTGGGGATCGTTGAGGCCGTCGATCAGCGGATCAGAGGAGGGAGCTTGCAGGTTGTTCACCGTGAACAACTAGGGAACGGCATGGCCCGGTGCAAGCCCGGTTCGTCGCAGCGGAGGAACAATTGCCGGTGCGCTTCGTCGTTCGATCACAACGAAGACATAAACGGAGAGTGAGAAATGCGTAAAGTTCTGCTCGCCGGCTCTGCTGCCCTCAGCCTGTTGGTGGTCCCCGCCGCCATCCATGCCCAGAGCGACCCTGCCGCCCCCGCCACTTCCGAAATGCCCGCCGCGCCGCCATCCGCTCCGGCTCCGGCCATGGCGCCTCCCGCCGCCTCCAGCGCCGCGCCGACGCTCACGCCCGAGCAACAGGCCACGTACGACAGCTGGACCCCGGCGCAGAAGTCCGACTACGAAAGCTGGCCGAACGACTACAAGGTTTATTACTGGACGCTGAGCATGGATCAGCAAAAGGGCTATTGGGCGCTGACGGCCGACCAGCGCGGCCAGATCTACAAGATGACACCCGAACAGCGGCAGATGGCCTGGAATTCGGTGCTGCAGCAGCTCAAGGGCGAGACGCCTGCGACGCCTCCGGGGCAGGCCAACCCTCCGGGACCGGGCGTGCCGACCGAAGGCGTCCCCGATCCTCAAGCCGCGAACCAGGCCGCGCGCCCGGCGATGCCGGCGGATGAGACCTATCAGGGCGGCCCGTACAAGGGCGCACTGACCCCGCCGCCTGCGACCGCGATGGACAAGACCTATCCGGTCTGCAGCAAGACGGTGACCGATGCCTGCCGCAATCGCGGCGGGAAGTAGGACGCGTAAATTCCTTCCCGAGACAAGCTCGGGGAGGAATTTGCAAACAAAGCCCGTCATCCCACAAAACCCGTCATCCCAGCGAAGGCTGGGACCGCTGGCCTGTTACGGCCAATTATCGTCAGGACGCCCTGCTGAGGGTTGGGCTTTACACGACCAGCGGTCCCAGCCTTC
>NZ_BAAILP010000277.1:0-6508 GCF_054589055.1 Novosphingobium sp. 11B
CCCAGCGAAGGCTGGGACCGCTGGCCGCGTAGAGCCCAACCCTCTGCTGCAAAGTGCTAACGCCACGTAGCGCCTAAAGATTTGACAGCGGTCCCAGCCTTCGCTGGGATGACGGGCTTTGTCTTCAAACGCCTTGCTGTCTTACGATCCAATCACCTTCCTGCGCGCGATATTGCTCAGCTCTACTTTGGCGATCTCGCTCTTGGGATCGTACTGCAGCGACTGGTCGTAGAACTTCTCCGCCTCGTCATACTGCCCCATCGCCGCCTTGGTGAAACCCATCCCCCGCAGGGCGCGCGCCGCTATCCGTGCGTCCTTGCCTGTAGTGGACTTGTCGACCACGGCCCACGCCTTGGCGAACAGATCGTAGCTGCCCTGCCAGTCACGGCGCGACTTGAAGAGTTCGGCATATTCGTTGGCGAAGTGGGCATTGCCCGGCGCCATCTGCGAGGCCTGCCGCAATTCAGCCTCGGCAAGATCGCCGCGACCGAGATCGATGAGCGCGAAGCCCTTGCCGAAATGCGCCTCGCACAGCGCGGAATCGACTTCGACAGTGGCACCGGAAGCCGCCCCGCCATCACGGCATAGGCGTGGGCGCAAATCGCCGGAAAGCCGCTGGTCGGCATCGGCGATGACCTTATCGAACAGCTTGACCGCCTGCGCCTGCTTGCCCTGGCGGATCAGATCGTAGCCCTGCTGGACATGGGCGGCGGCGTCGAAGCGGGTATCCGTCACCCGCGCGGCGGGTGCGAAACTGGCCGCCACAAGATGCGGCTGTTGCTGCACGGGTTCGGCATGAGCCGCTCCCGCGATGAAAAGCGAAACAAGAACGGAAGACGCAATTCGAGCGTTCATCGGTGTTTTTCCTCTCCCCAAAACACCGATACCGCGCCGGTCTGTGCCGAGCCCTTCTACGTGGGCCAATCGTCAGACAGTGTTCGTTGAACTGCGAAGAATATCCGACCGGCGCCGTTTGACAAGTCATCTTGCCGAAACCAAACCCTCGTCTCATCGCACATGGTCCGCTGGTGGGCCGACGACGGAGATTTTCGATGGCAAACAGCCCCTGGAGCCATACGCGCAGTTCATCGCTTTCCGACGACGTCGATTTCGAGATCAAGGGCCAGGAACTCCAGTTCGTCGAGATCGAACTCGACCCCGGCGAAAGCGCGGTGGCCGAAGCCGGGGCGATGGTCTGGAAGGACGCCTCCATCGACATGACCACCGTGTTCGGCGACGGCTCGGCGGATCAGGGCGGCGGCTTCATGGGCAAGCTGCTGGGCGCGGGCAAGCGCCTCGTCACCGGCGAGAGCCTGTTCACGACCGTCTTCACGCATCGCGGCTCGGGCAAGGCACGCGTATCCTTCGCGGCGCCGATCCCCGGCTCGATCCTGCCGATCAAGCTGGACGAAGTCGGCGGACGGTTGATCTGCCAGAAAGACGCCTTCCTGTGCGCCGCGCGCGGCGTGTCCATCGGCATCCACTTCCAGCAGCGCATCATGACCGGCCTGTTCGGCGGCGAAGGCTTCATCATGCAGAAGCTGGAAGGCGACGGCTGGGTCTTCGTCCAGATGGGCGGCACCGTGATCGAGCGCGAGCTTCGCGCCGGAGAAGAACTCCACGTCGATACCGGCTGCGTCGCCGCCTTCCAGCCCAGCGTGGAGTTCGACGTGGTGCGAGCAGGCTCCGTCAAGTCCATGATTTTCGGTGGAGAAGGCGTGTTCTTCGCCCGCCTGCGCGGCCCCGGCAAAGTCTGGATCCAGTCGCTGCCGTTCTCGCGGCTCGCCGGGCGGATGCTGGCGGCGGCAGGCTCGACCGGCGGTCAGAACCGCGGCGAGGGATCGCTGCTGGGCTCGTTGGGCAACCTCATCGACGGCGATTGATGACGCGAATGTAATGTGCAGGACAGCGCCCGGTCATCGGCGATCCGGCACTGTCCTGCCATGGCTCACGATACATCCGCCTTGCCTATGATATCACGATATGATATCGCGATATCATGACGCGCATTCTCGCAGACTTGCCCGACGAGGACATCCGCTGGCTCGACGCCCGCGCCGCCGAACTCGGCCAGTCGCGCGCCTCGGTCCTGCGCGAGGCGGTATCGACCTACAAGGCCCAGGCGCAGCCGGCGAGCGGCAAGGACTGGCTGGATCAGGCTTTCGGCATCTGGAAGAACCGCCAGGACATCGGCGATCCAATAAATTGGCAACGCCGCGAGCGCGCTTCGTGGACCCGGCCGTGGGATAACGACTACGAAGAGGTGAAGGCCGAATTTCCGGACCTTTTCGACGAGCAGGATGACCGCGAACGCGCGCATTATCTCGCCCAATCCGGCCGGAAGCCGTCTGCGGAATGAGCGGTTATTCGTTCGACAGCAATATCCTGATCGATGCGCTGAACGGTTTTCCGCCCGCCCACGCCGAGATCGCACGTGTTGATCGGCCCTGCATAAGCAGGCTGGTCTGGACTGAGGTTCTTTCCAAGGAAGGTGGCGCAACTCTCAGGAACATAGAGATATTCCTGTCCGGCTTCCTGATCGAGGAAGTGGATGCGGAGATCGCTCGCCATGCCGCAGCGCTGCGACGTGAGCGACCGAAACTGAAATTGCCCGACGCGATCATCCTGGCCTCTGCGCAAGTGCGCCAGCGCATTCTGGTTACACGAAATACCAAGGATTTTCCGGCAAGCATGCCGGGTATCCGCGTCCCCTACTCTCTCTAGACCAAGGCACTTAATCTCATGTGTGGCATCATCGGCATCGTCGGCAAGGAAGACGTGGCGGACCGGCTGGTCGACGGCCTGCGCCGGATGGAATATCGCGGCTACGACAGCGCTGGCGTCTGTACGCTGTTTGACGGCCAGCTCGTGCGCCGCCGCGCCGAGGGCAAGTTGATGAACCTCGTCAAGGAACTGGCGCGTGATCCGGCGCCGGGCCTGACCGGCATCGCCCATACCCGCTGGGCCACCCACGGCGCGCCGACCGCCGCCAACGCGCACCCGCACGCGACCGCCGAACTGGCGCTCGTCCACAACGGCATCATCGAGAACTTCAAGCCGCTGCGCGAGGCATTGGAATCGCGCGGGCGCACCTTCGAGAGCCAGACCGACACCGAAGTCGTCGCGCATCTGGTGTCCGAGCAGGTCGAAGCGGGCGCGTCGCCGGAAGACGCCGTCAAGGCGGTGCTGCCCCAACTGCGCGGTGCCTTCGCCCTCGCCATTGCCTTCCGCCGCTTCCCGGACATGCTGATCGGCGCCCGCCTCGGCTCGCCGCTGGTCGTCGGCTACGGGGATGGCGAGACCTACCTCGGATCGGACGCGCTGGCCCTCGCCCCGCTGACCCAGAAGATCACCTACCTCGAGGAAGGTGACTGGGTCGTCATCACCCGTGAGGGCGCGACGATCTACGACGCCGACAACAATCCGGTGACGCGCGAAGTCGTCACCTCCGGCGCGTCGGCCGTGGCGATCGAGAAGGGCAATTTCCGCCACTTCATGCAGAAGGAAATCTTCGAGCAGCCCACCGTGGTCGCCCAGACGCTGCGCAGCTATCTGCGCCAGGTCGACCAGTCGGTAGCGCTGCCGCAGATCGATTTCGACCTCGGTTCGGTCAAGCGCATCACCATCGTCGCCTGCGGCACCAGCTTCTACGCCGGCATGGTCGCAAAGTACTGGATCGAGACTTTCGCCCGAGTACCTGTCGATATCGACGTGGCCAGCGAGTTCCGTTACCGCGACCCGGTTCTGGAAGACGGCGGCCTCGCCCTCTTCATCTCGCAGTCGGGCGAGACGGCCGACACCCTCGCCGCGCTCAAGCACTGCAAGGCGGCCGGGCAGACCATTGCCGTCGTCGTCAACGTGCCCACCAGCACGATGGCGCGCGAGGCGGACCTGCTGCTGCCGACCCACGCCGGTCCGGAGATCGGCGTCGCCTCGACCAAGGCCTTCACCTGCCAGCTTGCCGTTCTCGCCGCCCTTGCCGCGCATCTGGCGGTCAAGCGCGGGCGGATGGACCGCGCTGAGGAAGCGGAAGTCGTCCAGCACCTGCTCGCCACACCCGCCAGCCTCAACGCCGCGCTCGATCATGACGAGGAAATCGCGGCCATGGCGCACCTCATCGCGCCGGCGCGCGATGTGCTTTACCTCGGGCGTGGCCCGGACTACCCGCTGGCTCTCGAAGGCGCGCTGAAACTCAAGGAAATCAGCTATATCCACGCCGAAGGTTATGCTTCGGGTGAAATGAAGCACGGCCCCATCGCGCTTATCGACGAAGCGGTGCCGGTGATCGTCCTCGCCCCTTCCGGCCCGCTGTTCGAGAAGACCGTCAGCAACATGCAGGAGGTGCGCGCACGCGGCGGCAAGGTCGTGCTGATCTCAGACGCGGAAGGCATTGCCGAGGCGGGCGAAGGCTGCATCGCGACCATCGAGATGCCGCGCGTGCACCCGCTGATCGCGCCGCTGGTCTACGCGGTGCCGGTGCAACTCCTCGCCTATCACGTCGCCTGCGTGAAGGGCACCGACGTCGACCAGCCGCGCAACCTCGCCAAGAGTGTCACGGTCGAGTGAACGCGAAGGCGCGCGGTTGACGAACCGCGCGCCCTTGCCTCACATCGAAGGCGCGTAACCGCCGTTGAGCGGATAGGTCTGCCCCGTGATCCACTCCGCCGCGTCGGAGCACAGGAACGTCACGAGCGCGGCGACATCGTCGGACTTGCCGTAGCGGCGGATCGTGTAGCGGGCCATCTGCGCCTTGGCGTGATCGCCCTGCATGACTTCGGCGAGCTTCTCCGCAGGCATGTCCGGCATCAGCGAGGACAGCGAGACGGCGTTGCTGGTCACGTTGTAGCGCCCGAGTTCCTTGGCGATCGAGCGCACGAAACCCTGCGCCCCCGCCTTGGCCGAGGCATAGACCGCGAGCTTGGGCTCACCCACGCGGCCTGAATCCGAAACTATGGTGACGATGCGGCCCTTCTTCGCCGCCACCATGTTCGGAATGAACGCAAAGCAGGCATTGTAGACGCCGTAGAGGTTGGTGCGCAGATAGCGGTCCCAGGCCGAGGGCTCCTCCTCCCAGAAGTTGAGGGTCGGACGCAGCGAGCCTCCCGGCCCGGCCATCCCGGCATTGTTGACCAGGATCGTCGCGGCGCCGAGCTTGTCCCTGATCGCGGCATCCGCGCCGCGGATCGCATCGAGATCGCCGACATCGAACGGCACCGCCAACGCAGGCACGCCCATCGCGCGGATTTCCTCGGCCACGGCTTCTGCGCGTTCGGGCACGAAATCGTTCACTGCGATGCCGCCCGCATTGTGGCGCGCCAGTTCCAGCGCGATCCCGCGTCCCGCGTTCTGCCCGGCGCCGGTGACCACCGCCACTTGTCCACCAAGGTCGAGTAGATCGTGTTCGCTCATTTCATCCCGCTCCCATGTTGCATGCGCATTAGATAGTATTTACTATCTTTATCTGCGAGTCCCTTGGCACTGCCCGTATCCGCCGATCATCCCGGCGATGCCCGCATGCCATCCGACCCGAGTGAATAAGGTGCGGCGGTGCTTGCCAAGAGCCGGAAGGCCGAAGCGTCCCGAATATCGCGGCGACGCTGGCGATACCGCCCGAGGGAGAGGAGAAAAGGATGTTCGAGGAATTCGACCTGACCGGCCGCGTGGCGCTGGTGACCGGCGGCGGCACCGGCATCGGCCGGGCCATCGCGCTGCTGCTGGCCCGGCGCGGCGCGGACGTTGCAGTGGTGGGTCGCAAGCGCGCGCCGCTCGACGCGGTGGTGGCGGAGATCGAAGCGCTCGGCCGCAAGGGTCTTGCGGTGGAGGCCGACGTGCGCGAACTGGCGCCCGTACAGGCCATGGTCGAGACGGCAGCAGTGCATTTCGGGCGGCTCGACATCCTCGTCAACAACGCGGGCGGAGCCCATGGGCACGTCGGCATTGCGAAGATGGACCCGGCCAAATGGGACCGCGACATCGCGCTCAATCTCAATTCGGCGATGTATGCCTCGCAGGCGGCGTTTCCGCATTTGCGCAAGGTGAAGGGCTGCATCGTCAACGTGTCCTCGGTCGCCGGGATGCACGGAACGCAGGGCGTGGCGGCCTATTCGGCGGCCAAGGCGGGCGTGCAGATGTTCACGAGGGTGGCAGCGGCCGAGTGGGGCCCTGCAGGCGTACGCGTCAACGCCGTCGCCCCCGGCATGACCGCGACCGAGAAGGCCCGCGCCGGATGGGAGAAGACCGGCTTCGACGCGGACAGCGTCGCGCATGTCTTTCCGCTGCGTCGCTACGGCCAGCCCGAGGACGTGGCACAGCTCGTCGGCTTCCTGGTCAGCGATGCGGCGAGCTACATCACCGGCGAAGCCATCGCCGTCGCGGGCGGACCGGTTCTGGGCGGAATGGTCAGGATCGACGATTGAGAAGTCCGGGCACTGACCATTAGCACCCGCTCATAATTCGTCATTGCGAGCGAAGCGAAGCAATCCAGAGCAGTCTGACACCGCCCTGGATT